>CAZTVB010000014.1:0-16839 GCA_964616315.1 uncultured Rikenellaceae bacterium | reverse complement strand
TTTCTAAAAAATTGAATGAATGGTAATAAATGATTCTGCACTGCATATAAATAAAAAAGCCACCTTTCGGTGGCTTCCGTGGGCCCAGCTGGGCTCGAACCAGCGACCCTCTGATTATGAGTCAGATGCTCTAACCTGCTGAGCTATGGGCCCTAAAAAAATCGTCAATCGATTTTTAAATTGGAGTGCAATATTACATATTTGCATTCAATTTTTCAACACTCAGCTAAAATAATTTATGCTAAAACTCACGTTTAAACCATATAAACACCTAAATATCAGGAATATTATTTTTGATTTAGGCGGTGTAATTTTAGATATCGATTATCAAAAAACATTAAATGAGTTCAAAAAGCTAGGCGTAAACAACCTAGAGAACTTATTTACCCTAACATCGCAAACAGAACTTCTTAACAAACTCGATTGCGGCTTAATATCCGAAGATGAATTTAGAGCCACGTTCAAACAGCATATCAATACTCCTATTTCAAACAGTCAAATTGATTTTGCATGGAATGCGCTTCTATTAGAATGGAATATGGAAAGGCTGAGTTTGCTGGAAAATCTGATGCCCAACTACAAAATATTTCTGCTTAGCAATACAAATGCAATTCACAGTAAGATATACAACCAGAAATTAATGAACCTAACAAATGGTAGGGATTTAAAGCATTTCTTCCATAAAGTTTACTATTCCTACGAGGTTGGATTACGAAAACCTAATTCCGAAATATTCAAACTGGTTCTTAAGGAGAATAGTTTATTGCCAAACGAAACACTATTTATTGACGATACACTTGAACACATAAATGCAGCTAGGAATTTGGGTATAAACTGTTATCACATTAACCCAAAGGCCGGCGAAACAGTTTTAGACCTTTTCACTTAACACTACCTTAGAAATTCCACGGCTGGAGTAAAGACATCGTTAAAGGCTTTATCAACCAAACAAGAATTATTATTACCCAATATTGGGAATGGAATCTCGTGTGAGTAATCGAAAGGAAAGTCAAGTTCTTTCACAATTCCCTCAACCCTACTCTTAACCTTAGCAAAGGTAGATTGAATAAAGTTAGAAGGAATAACCTTGTCGCTTTTGAGCGATACTATTCGGATTTGCTCACTTAAACTCTGAAACCTGCTTTCGCGGAATTCCTTGTTGGTATCAGGAGAAAGCATTGCCAGAAAAGCCTCGCCAAGCTCACTCTTTTTAATATATACCGAGAATGGGGTTCGGATTTTTAACTCTTTTAAGAATTCGTTCAAATAGTATTTTCGTAAACTGGCATAAGCAAAGCTATCCATTATAAGCCTCGAAGTTCCAAACATCTCACTAAAATGGGCTCCTCCGCAAAACATAAACAATCTTGAATTGGTTAGTAATCCTTTAGGATTTGCCAGAAATAAAATTTGAGACAAGAATGCTCCAATGGAGTATGAAAAGAAGTCAACCTGAGAATTCTTCTCCAGCAATGGATATTCTCCATTCTTAATAATCTCTAAAAGTTGAACAATATCCTCGGCGCTTTGCTTGCCCGATGCAAAGAAACGTAAAGGGTCATCGCTCAGGCGTTGGCTTAACGCCACATTGGCAAAAGTTAGCATTTCGGGACTTCCTGACACCTGTCTTTTGCTCAATAATGGCATCATTGCCCTAGGATTTGCCCAGTTCTCGGGGCTTCGATTCATATGGAACGAAATGGGAAAAAGAATCACAGGTCTATTGGTCGTAATGGCCAAATTGTAGGCCCAAGGCAAGTACTTTAACCAACTCCTCTCATTTAATCCGTGTAAAAGAATTATTGCCTTACGGTGTTTATTGTTAGAGTTTGGAACAAAAACAGGGTAACTGAACGTTTTATTCTCCTGAATTGCCCCGTCGTTAGTTGCAATTGCTTGATGAAAGTAAGTTTGCTCATCAATTCCGTTGGAGGGCAAAACCAGACTCGAAGTGCTGGAAAATTTCATTATTTGAATATGGATATTGGAATCGGAAATTGGAATGAATTCGCTATTTAGCGAGAATATCTGCTTTAACTGATTAAATGTTTTTGTGAACTCCATAACTGCTGATTTACTTTTGATGCAAATCAACAACCTAAAACAGGTTGGGTGCAAATTAGAGGGTTATGAGAAAACCAGAAGGGACAAAACGCAACATTACGGGGTGAATTTTATATTTGCGGGGTGAAATATTTCCCGTGTTATAATGAGCATACTAAAAAGATAGAGTTTATTTGTTGAGTTTAACTACCTTTGGATGTTTAAGAACTGTGTGATGATCGATTTTTCAAACCCACTTCCAAAATACCTTACCGATAAAGGCAACATTGTTAGGCTGATAGCGCTAACAGCAGCCTTTGCTTTGGTTTTTATCAATATATATGCACCTTTTGGTTCTGAAACATGGTTTGAAATTACAGAATGGGAATTCTTTGCATACTCTAGCCTTGTTATACTTACAGGCGTTCTGGTTGTGGTTATAAGCCGCATAATAATGTACCAAGTATCAAAACGGAAACCATTGCTGATATGGAATTACTTGGTTTGGGTCATTGCCGAGGTGTTTTTTATGGCTCTATTCTATACATTATTCGAAAAATTTATCATTCACGACAGCCGCTTTATACTCGACCTTTTTAAAATATCAGCAAAAAACACCGCGCTGGTTCTTCTGCTACCCTATTCGGTTATTTGGCTTTATTTCTCGTGGAAAGAAAAGAAAAATCAACTTATAAAACTCACAGAAAACCCTGTAAGTGTTGACTCATCTAAAAATATGATTCCCTTCCATGACGAAAAGGGAGAGTTACGCTTCTCGCTTAAAATAGAAAATTTGCTCTACCTAGAGTCGGCCGATAATTATGTAAATATATATTATACTGATAAAGATAAAGTTTCGCGCTTCACACTGCGCAATACCATAAAACGTTTAGAGGAAGCATTCAAGGGAACAGAAGTAATTCGCTGCCATCGCTCCTATATGGTAAACTTCGAAAAAGTAAAAATACTGCGTAAGGATAAAGATGAACTCAACCTTGAACTTGATGTTCAATCGGCAATTGCACTGCCTGTATCAAAGACTTACATTCAGAATGTAATGGAAACCTTTACTAAATTCAGCTTATCTAAAAAATTATAGTTGACCTACCTTTTCCTGTAATTGAGTATTAATAAGACAAGCAATTCTATTGCTTCGCATCATCTCAATATCAATACTTAATAAATCGGATTGCTTTACATAATTGAATAATCCTTTAGCAGATAGATATTCAGCCAAATACTCTTGCTCAGTTTGCCCTGGTGTTGGAACAATTAATCCTGATAATCCCAACGCAAACATATCCATAATTGTGCTGTAACCACCTCGCAGAACCAAGTATTGAGCGTTCTTCACAGCCAATGCAAACTGCATATCGGGCAAGTGACCTACAATCCAAACACCATTAACACATCTAGGGATAACTCCATTCTCGGGTCGACCCTCAATTATTAGGCAGTTTATCCCATATCGCTGAGCAATTTTTGCATTGATATCAACAAAAATTGAACGATGAGGCTCAGGCCCCGAAGCAACTACAACCATTTGAAAGCCATTGAAAACACTTTCAGCATCAACACCTTCGAATCTCGATAAGCTTCCAACATAGCAAAGGTTACTCAATCCGTTTGGTTTAGATAGAATTCCTGCAGTGCTCCGTTCATCATCATAATCTGGAATCCAAACTTCATCAAAACGCTTTAGCCAAAATTTAACTAGGAGCTCCGTTATGGGCATAGCCCATTTAAATGGAAACGGTGGAATTACCCTAAGTTGATGAGTAATAATTATTGACCTTATCTTTCTATTCCAAAAACCATAACGGTTATCGGATATTACAACATCAATATGGTGCCTTGTTAGTATTCCATTTAGTTTAAAATGCTCCCAGATATTGTAGAATGGAAGCCTAAAGGCTACCCATAATAATGGTAAAAACTGAAATTTTGATTTGTTAAACTTTACATGAAATGAAGGAAAATGGATTGTTTCAATGTTTGGAAATCGTTGCTCTATAAGCAAACATTGGGATTTATCTGCCGCAAAAATAACTTTGTTCCCTTGCTTAATTAGCGCATCAATTATTGGAATATCCCTGCTAGCATGACCCAGCCCCCAACCTAAGGGACTCACTAAAATTCGTTTTGTTGATTTAGCATCCATCTACGACGATACCTGAACAGGTATTCCTAATTGCTCAACGCGCGCTGCAATACTTTTCAACTCCTCAGTTGAAATCTTTTTTAAATCTTGAGCAGGTGTATCGCGGGCAATAGTGTAAACCATAACCTCGCGTGGTTTAATCTCATCAATTAATCGAACCCATTCAGTAATTTCATCGGGAGTTGTATTATCAACAACTTGATTATTGATAGTTCCCTTAACAAATAGGGTTTGAATAATAAGATTTCCTTTAAACTGCTTTAATTGCTCTACCAATGATTTAACATCAAACTTCATCATTGGCTTGTTCAGCAGTTGAATGGTGTGGTCGAATGCCGAATCCAACTTAAGTATGTTCTGGTCAACTTTATTTAGCGCACCAATTACATCGGAACGATGAATCATTGTTGAATTGGATAATACCGCAATTCGAGCGTTTGGGAAATAGCTATTTCGAACACTAATGGTATCGTCAATAATGCCAGCAAACTCTGGATGAAGAGTAGGTTCGCCGTTACCTGCAAAGGTAATTACATCCAAATCGTCGCCTTTGAACTGCATTTCTGCCAGTTTTTTATCCAATGCTCTTCTCACATTATCGCGGGTAGGAAGATTTCCACTGGCCATTGACTGAGTCCATCCACACTCGCAGTATATACAGTCGAACGAACAGACCTTACTGTCGATGGGTAGCAAATTCACGCCAAGCGAAACTCCTAGCCTACGGCTACGAACTGGCCCAAAAACAATACTATCGAATAAAAAAGTAGCCATATATAATCACGTGCTTTATATAAACAACAAAGATACCTTATTTTGGTTGATGCTTTACAGAAAACTAGATTAAGCGCCTAACTTCGCTATTCGCTCTAGGGCACATCTTATCGAAATCGAAATTCGTAATTAAGTTCAGACCTGGAGCTTTACCAATTTCAATACTTCCAAACCTATCGGCAACATTCAGCGCTTCCGCACCATTCAGCGTTGACCATTTTAAAATTTCGGAAAAAGGAATATCAGTGAAATTATCCTGCAATAGTTTGATGTGGTGTAGCATGGAAAGGGAAGTTGCACTTGCAAGGCTATCTGTTCCAATGGCAATTCTTAGCCCATGATTATACATCGAAACTAAATCGGGAAGTTTTCCCTCTATAATCAAGTTTGATTCAGGGCAGGTTACAAATGTTGCCTTCCTATAAATACGGTTTAGTTCAACCAACTCATCAACCGATGCAAATGTGTTATGAATAAGGAGAACATCCTTATCGTGATTTATATTATCAGTAACAACTTTAAAAGGGGTAAGTCCAAATGGCGCATCAAACGGAATCTTCAACAGCCTATAGCGCTCCATCAAAAGACCTGTACCATTCATAAGATATTCAAACTCGGGCAAACTCTCTGCATAATGAATGCTTACAGGTAAATCGGACTTATTTATATGGTCACGAACCGTATCCCAAAGCGTGTTAGACAATGAGTAGGTAGAGTGAGGAGTTATAGAGGTGCAAGCATTTTGTAATTTTTCAAAACCACTCATAATCCCAATGGCATTTTCAATAATCCGTTCCGATGTATCTGGATTAATTCCAAACACCTCAATGAAATTATGGAAAAAGGTATTTCCCCTTGATTTTAACAAAAATGTGTCGAGCGTGTTGCAGATATCGCCAACAGCAACGGTTCCTGCAAGTTCAATTTCCCGAATTGCAAGTTGAATCGCCTTTTCGATTACCTCGCTATCATTTATCCTATACTCGGTAACAGCCTTTATAAATCCAGCAATGCCCAAGTCACTCTTAATTTTCCCCTTAAGGTGCGATAATTCTAAATGGCAATGTGCATTCACAAAGCCAGGAACAATAACTCCATTGTGAAACTCTGTACTATGAATTTCTTTGAACTCTCTGCCAGGGTCAACAATGCTTATAATTTTCCCATTATTATCAACCTCAACTATTCCATTCTTAATTGGTGAAGTTTCAACTGGAAAAATATAATTTGCAGAGAACCTACGCATAACTAGCGCTCAACATTAGTCTGAATATCTTGTTTCTGAATTTTACGGAATTTTGGTCTTTTCTTATTTAAAACCTTAAGTGAATCAGACTTAACTTTCTCATATGTTATCGAAATATTTTCAAAAATAGCCCTACGAATAAGATTTTTTCTTTCTCCTCCATGCTCATATAAAGCACCATTTAAATGGGTTACCAACGAATCCGTCAATTCAAGTTTATATTTAAAACTCCTAGATGTACTGTCCTTGACATAGTATTCCGATATAATATTACTTCTGTTTCCAGTTGGCGACTTATCATCGTAATAAAAATAAAGATATGTTCTTGTTTCTTCGGATTTATCCTGAGGAAAAATTTGAGCATCAAACGAAACAGTGTAAACTCCTTTGCCCATAACAGGAAGACTAAAACTTAATGAAGGATTATTGGTGTGGTCAATTGTCATATCCCACTTTGTTTTATGAGGCCATAAATTATTTTCAGATTTAATAGCAGTATCAACTGGAGCTTCGATATTTGAAGAATCTTTTGCAATCTGTTCTTGTTGTTTAGAAAGCTCTAATATTACTTTATCAAAAATCTCATCAAGTTCCTCTGTTCTCTGTGCATAATATTTAATGGAACTGTCAAATTCATCGGAAGTATACCCATACTTCTTAAGAATTGGCTCGTAATAAGCAATGGAGTCTTTATAACCAAGGCTGCTCTCTGCAATAGAAACAACACCATCTGTAATATAAATTTGTTCGAGAATTAATACCATATCCTTTTTGGGAATAATTGGATTTCCGGAACATCCAATTAAGATTATTGTAAAAAATCCCATCCAGTACTTAAATTTTGATCCCATGGTAAATTGTATTTAAAACTACGCAAATCTAGAAATTTATAAAACAAAATAACCGGGAAAACAATTTTCCCGGTTATAAATATTTTCTAAAAAGTTACTTAATCTTGTCAAAATTATAGCCTAGCATGATTTCATGAGAGCCAGAGTTATACTTACTAATACCCAGCAAACTCCAGTCGAACGAATAACCAAATGAATATTTGTTTTTATAAGTACCACCAACCAGTATTGAAACAGCATCCTTCCATCTAACAGAGAGTCCACCCCACATTTGATAGGTTTTCTGACGATAAGTTAATTTTCCATTCCATTCAGCCTGCATAGGGCTCTTTATCATATACTTTAGAATCAATGCTGTTTCAAGTTCTACATACCTATTTAGGTTAACCCAATATCCTCCACTGAGCATATAATGTTGCTTAAGCCTGCTGTCCTCAATGGGGCTGGAGTAAAACTTCATGCGTTGAGCAAAAAGCTGTTGAATAGAAAAGCCAACGTTAAAGGAGGAACTCCACAAGTAAAACCCCACAGCACCATCGGGTGTTATTTTTGTTGTTGTGGTAGTTGGAATTGCTGGGTCATATCCCGGATAAGAATCCTCCCCAGTTGTTGCTTTAGAACCATCAAGTCGATACATCAAAAGTCCAAATGATAATCCTCCAGAAATTCGTAAATCCGAACCAGAAAGCTGCATATTGTAGGCATAGGTTCCCATTACATTGGTTCTGCTTGTCAGCCCTGTCGCATCATTTCCAATATTAATACCCCAACCCATATCCCGTTTTTCGAATGGTCCAAAGAAACTCATATTGACGGTATATGGAGCATCATTAAAACCAACCCATTGATAACGATTATTCAATCGCATCTGGTAATACTTATAAGTCCCAGCAACTGCAGGATTGGTTAAAAAAGTATTAAACATATACTGAGTATAATGGGGGATTTGTTGTGATTTTGCAGGCATTGCCATTAAAATCACAGAAATCATTATCAGTATATACGGTAATCCTTTTTTATTTACTAAACTTATCATAACCCAAATATTATTTGGTGCTTAATTACTTAACAATTGTAACGGATCCAGTTAGCGGCTTCCAGCTTGAACCCTGAGCTTTTACGTTGAATTTTACAACGTAATAATAGGTTCCAATAGGTAATTCATTTCCACTATTAGTTCTTCCATCCCAACCTTTAGCGGCTTTATCGCCTTTAGCCGACCAAACCAAAGAACCCCAACGGTTAAAGATTTCAATCTCTAAATCTGGGAATAAGTAGTTCTTAGGAACCCTCCAGAAATCATTCTTTCCATCACCATTGGGCGAGAAGATATTTCCAAAGGAAACATCTTCGATAATTTTGGTATATAGTCGAATGGAATCTGTACAGCCGAGTTCCGTTGTGGCAATTACATCAACAAGAATATACTCCGATGTTCTTCCAGTTTTAGGATCCTTAATACTTACAAACCTATCGGAAGGAATTTGACCTTCAATTTCATCATTCAACAATAAACTTGAATTCCAATTGTTTGATGGTAAAAACATTTCCGCTGGCTTCCATTGGAATTGAGTTTCATACGCAACACTTTCAGTATTCACATCAATATTTGTTTCTTGCCCATATAAAACTGAAATAATGGTATCCTTAACAGCACTTATATACATGGGGACATGAAGACCAATCTTAGGTAGCACATCAACATCTACGTAGGTATCGTTCCAGCAAGCTAAATCACTATCAACAACCCGTAGTCTGTATATATTGAATCCTGTAGTCTGAACAACATAATCCTGACCAGTATATATAGGATCTCCGTCAATATTTGGAACTATAAACCAATCATAAGTAAATGTTAAGTCGGGGGCACCTCCAATAACATTACCATGTAATGTTACTGGGTTGTCGAAACATACAGTGGTGTCTTGACCACCGAATGCGCGATAATCGTAACGACGCTTAACTGGCACATCGTAATCGAAAGTATATACGCAGCCCTCTGTATCAGTCACGGTAACACGGTAAGTACCTCCAGATAAATCGGACAGAGTTCTATCCATATCAGGATTAATATCTGGATGATCCCACAAGTATGTAAAATCATTTATTGTGCCGTTACCTCCAGTAGACCCAATAATCCTTATCTCGCCAAAATCCTTCACAACAGGAGGAGGCGCTGTACCCAACCATAGGTTCCAGCAATCTGCTGAGTCAATTTGTACTGACAAATCCAACATATCAGCCCCTAAAATACTAAAGCTCTGAGATACAGAACAATTTAAGGCATCTGTCACTACTACGGTATATGAACCAGCAACAACATTGGTTAAATCTTCGTCAGTTGATCCATTTGACCAAAGGAAAGTGTAAGCTGGCTGTCCACCAGTTACATCAATATTAACAAATCCATCGGGTGTATTAGCGCACTTTAGAGGGGAGATAGGAGTGGTTCCTGTAATTATTATAGCCGATGGCTCTGTAAGCGTTATAGGATTTACAGTTACCGTTGCTAAACATAAATTAACATCGGTTATTGTTAAGTTATAGGTTCCTGCTGGTAGGTTTGCAAATATTCCATCGTTATTCGAAAGATTAACCGGTCCAACTATCGAATATGTTAACAGACCTGTCCCTCCAATTGCAGTAACAGTTATAGAACCATTAGGTTGTCCATTACAAGAAACATCAACCTTTACAAAATCCGTAATTGTAATTGCATCAGGCTCAACCAAGGCTGGAACGCCTAAAACATCTACCTGACAACCATTAGCATCCTCAATGGTAAAGGTGTATGAACCCGCAGCAACATTTGTTGCTATATTTCCAACAGAAGTTCCGCCTGACCATGTAATAGAATATGGTGCAGTACCACCTGTTATATTGAATTCTACAGTACCATCAGCCAAACCATTACAGGTTGGGTTAACTAAGCTAACAAAGTTTGCTGTAAGAACTGTAGGTTCAGTTATTGTAACAACCTCGTCAGGATAAGTGGTTTTTGTATCAGCAATTGTTATGGTATATGTTTCGGGGCTAAGTCCGGTTAATTCAAACTGTCCTCCACCTAAATCTGTAAAAGTAAACGGTTGCGAAGTGGAGTTAGTACATCCTATGGTAAACGGTGGGAATCCTCCAGTTATTGTAAGCAGAATTCTACCATCATTATTACCATTACAAGTAACCATGGTGGGTGTGACAACAATTGAAGTTCCACTAATCAGGATATCAGCAGTTTGCACAAAGCAACCATTCGCATCGGTAACCAGAATATAGTATGTTCCCGCAACAAGATTTGTAAAATCAGCCGGGGGTATTGCAGGAGGAGTTATTGTTTGCGATGTACTAAATACCCCATTGAAGTATAAATCATATGTTAGGTCACCTGTCCCCCCTGTTGCGGTGATTCTAATTCTGCCATCACCTGCTCCAGCAACGGTTTCCTGATCTACAATTAAACCGGTTATATTCAAAGGACTTGGTTCGCTAATTGTGGCATTATCAGTTTGAGTACAACCATTCACATCCTGAACTACAACAGTATATGGACCTGCAGTAAGATTTGTAAAAGTATTAGAAGCCTGGAATGGTCCTCCATTAATAGAATAAGTTAGCGCACCTGTACCACCAGTAGCGTTAATTGTTAACGCTCCATTATTGTCGCCACTACAACCAGAAACATCAGTAACGTCCACACTGCTAATTGTAATTACAGGTGGTTCAGAAATGACTATGGGGACTGATACTGCAGGAGTACAATTATTAGCATCGCTAACCTCAACGGTATACGTTCCAAAGTTTACGCCTGTGAAATTTCCATCGCCATTTGTTGCAACAACAACTGCCCCAGCATCAACTAAACGATAAACCCGAGGAGGTGTTCCTCCAATTGCTGTTACCAAAATAGTTCCATCAGATGCTCCAAAGCAGGTAATATCCGTTGATATTGTTCCCGTAATCTGAATGATTGGGGGTTCAGATATTGTTAAAGGATTTCCAACTATATTACATCCATTGGCATCCATTACTGCTGCGGTATACCCTCCAGCAGATAATCCAGTAAATATACCAGTTGCATTACCATAAGGAGCACCACCTGTAATACTGTAAGAATATGGACCAGTTCCACCTGCAGCCACCAATGTAATCTGTCCATCAGTTAACCCAAAACAAGTTATATCAGTAGCGGATTGTGTTGTAAAGTAAAGGGCAGCAGGTTGTCCAACCGTAACTGGTTGTTCTAGAATACATCCATTAGCATCTCTAATATACAGGGTATAAGTTCCACCTGCAACTCCATTAAATAATCCAGTTGCTTGATAGTTAATTCCATCTATCGAGTATTCTAAAGGAGGAGTTCCTCCTGATGCTGAGGCATTTATTGAACCATCGAGTTTTCCAAAGCAAGATGCATCCGTTACCGTTACCGCATCTACTACAATAGCCGGAGGGCCAGTAATTACTGCTGGTTTTATGGAAATACATCCATTGGCATCTTTCACATAAACAGTAAAAGTTCCAACACCCACATTAAATATCTTAGTGGTTGGGAAGTAGGTTATACCATCAATAGAAACCGTTTTGGAACCAGTCCCCCCTGAAACACCACTTACAGTAATCCTGCCATTGGTATTGTACCAGCATCCTGTTACATTTACAGTATTTACAGTAAAGTTTATGGGAGACGGCTGTATTAAGGTGATAGGAACGCCATTGTTTGCTGCTTGAATACAACCATGAGAATCTCTAACCTTTACGTAGTACAAATTTGTGGGGCCACCCGCAAGATTATCAAACACAGGATTCGTTCCCCAAGATTCAGGTTGATATATTGAATACTCGTAACCTGTGCCAGAACCACCGCTAACATTGTAAATGGAAATCCTACCAGTGTTATCGCCATAACATGTGGTAACATTTTTAACCGAAAACTCAAAAGAAATTTCGTTAGGCTCAGTTAGTTCAACAACCGTTGGCCAAGTTGCAGAACAACCACTAGCATCTCTAACAACAATATCATAATAACCTTCACCAACATTAAACACATTGCTTGCTTGATAAGTTACTCCATTATTAATTGAATATTCAAGAGCACCTGTTCCTCCTGTTGCAATAATAGTAATAGTACCATCGGAAGAACCTGCACAAGAAATAGGCGTTGTTTGAACATCAGTAATTGTTATTTGTGCTGGTTGTGAAACAACAATGTTCGATTGAACAAACGGTGGGCAAGAATTAGCATCGGATATACTTACACTGTAAGTTCCTCCTAGCAACCCAGTAAAGTTTGCTCCTGCAGGTAAGGTTGGGTTCTGAGTAGCAATTAAATTATTACCAGCATCATACAAGCGATAGGTGTATTGGGGAGTTCCACCTGCACCTACAATTTGAATTGAACCATTATTATTCCCAAAACAGCCTGTAACAGCATTCACAGTTATAGAACCTAAACTAATTGCAGCAGGCTCAGTTAATGTTACATTACCAACGGCCACACAAAGTGAAGCATCAGTTACTGTTACAGTATAATTAATCCCCGCTGACAAACCCGTGGCAGTTTGTGTTGTTTGAACGGGGGTTGTATTCCAACTATAAGAGTAAGGTGCTATTCCTCCAGAAGTATTTACGGTAGCAGAACCATTAGAATTACCATTACAAGTTGGGCTTACGGGAGTGATACTAGTTACTGAAAAATCAGGGCTAACAGTAATGGCTATAACATTACTAAAATTATCGGTACAAGGCAAACTGTTAACAATACGCCTAAACCAAGTGTTTTGAGTTAAATTCCCTGGTTGATAATTAATTGAGGTTGCGCCTGCAATATTAGCAAAAGGACCACCCACTCCTGTGGTGCTGCTTTGCCACTGATAGGTATATGCTCCACTACCACCAGTTGGAGTTGAACCTGTTAACTGACTCGGCGAAGTATTGTAGCAAATTGTTTGTGCTGCAGATATTGTGTTGTTTGCAATAGAAGGATTTACCGTTACTGTTACTGCATTACTTTGGCTAGTACATACCCCTGAAGTAACAACTCTTCTGAAATAAGTTGTTTGGGTTAAGGCTGCTGGACTATAATTCTGATTATTTGCACCCGATATATTTGTAAATGGACCTGTAGCCGCAGTTGTGCTACTTTGCCATTGATAGGTATACACTCCAGAGCCACCGGCTGGGATTGGACCAGTTAGTTGAGCTGGTGAAGAACCCGAGCATATTATTTGATCGGCACTAATTGTATTTCCTGTAATTTCTGGAGTTACTGTTATTGTAACTGTGTTTGAATATAGGGTTCCACAAGTATTTATCTCAACCCGTCTGTAGCATCTTGTTTCAGTTTGATTTGCGGGGGGATCATAAGTAGAAGACGTTGCTCCTGCAATTCCAATCCAACCACCAGCACAATTTGACTGATACTCCCAAAGATAAGTCCATGAAGCATCACCTCCTGTAGGTAAAGTCCCACTAGTAATTAAAGATGGGTCGCCATTGTAGCATAAGGTTTGGTCACCAGAAATTGTTCCTGCTACAGTATTACCATAAACAGTAACAGTTACTTCGTTGGAGTAACCTGTTCCACAATCGTTGGTAGCAACTCTGCGATAGGTTCTGGTTTGAGTTTGACCTGCTGGTATATCGTAAGTAAGTGCATTTTCGCCTGCAATGACATTCCATGAACCTAAACCTACCCTATACTCCCAAGAGTAAACCCAAACGCCACTACCACCGGATGGCGATGAGATATCTGTAAAAGCAACAGGATCGCCATTGTAGCAAACTGCCGCAGGAGAACTAATTTGTCCTCCGTTTATTGCATTAGAAACAGTAACTGTTAAGGTATTAGAATAACCCGTTCCACAAAGGTTTGTTGCCCCTCTACGGTACTGAGTTGTTTGTGTTATTCCAGCTGGTACATCGTAAGTTAAACCAGAAGCACCTATGATATTGGTCCACCCAGAACCTGTATTCTGTTGCCAGAAATATGTGAAAGCACCATTACCACCAGTTGCTATAGACCCACTAGTAAAGGCTACAGGATCTGCACCGTTACAAACAGTTTGATCGGCAGCTATTGCTCCACCATTAATGTCAGCATAAATTGTTATTGTAACTGTATTGGAATAAACGGTCCCGCAATCATTTGTAGCAACCCTTCTGTAACAACGAGTTTCGGTTTGGTTTACAGGAGGGTCGTAAGTTAATCCATTTGCACCTGCAATTGCAACCCATCCCCCCGCACAATTAGATTGATATTCCCAAGAGTATGTCCATGTACCATTACCGCCAGAAGGAGCAACCCCTGTATTAATAATAGCAGGGTCGGCATTGTAGCAAAGCGATTGGTCACCAGTAATTGTACCCCCATCCATTTGCGCGTAAACAGTTATAGTGAGTTCGTTGGAGTTAGCAGATCCACAAGCATTAGTTGAAACCCTACGGTAACTTGTAGTCTGTGTAATACCCGCAGGAATGTCGTAAGTAATAGCATTAGCGCCTCCAATAGCAGACCAAAGTCCAGCACCAACCCTCGATTCCCATTGATAACTCCATGCTCCGTTACCTCCCGAAGGAGAAGTTGCATCAGTAAATGCGACGGGATCACCACCGTAGCAAACGGATTGATCACTGGCAATTGCACCACTGTTAATAGCATCATAAACAGTTACAGTCAACTCATTGGAGTATACCATTCCGCAAGAATTTACAGCAACCCTACGGTACATTGTAGTTTGAGTTAAACCTGCAGGCACATCGTAGGTTAGGCCAGTGGCTCCCCCTATATTAGTCCAAGCACCAGCTCCAACCTTCAATTCCCAAGAATAAGTAAAACTTCCATCGCCTCCGCTTGCCGAAGCATCGTTGCTAAAAGCGGAAGGATCGCCATTATAACAAATACTTTGACTAGAACTTATTGTACCTCCATTCAAATCGGCATAAACAGTTACTGTTATTTCATTGGAGTTAACAGAACCGCAACTATTTGTTGCTACCCGGCGGTACATTGTTGTTTGTGTCAAACCCGCTGACACATCATAGGTTAGTCCACTGGCTCCTGCAATAGGAGTCCATGCTCCTGCACCAACTTTCTCCTCCCAAGAATAAGTCCAAGCACCTGTTCCACCACTAGGCGATGTGGTATTTGTAAATGCAGCAGGATCGCCATTGTAACATATATTTTGATCCGTAGCAATTGTTCCCCCATTTAGTTGATCATAAACCAATACAGCAGTAACTGCTGTATTTTCGCAACCATTAATATCTTTTACCTTAACAGTATAATTCCCGGAATTATTTGGAGTAACATTGGTGATACTTGGATTTTGCTCTGTGGAAGTGAACGGAGTAACTGCATTAGTTGTCCATGTGTAGGACATCATACCTGCAGGCCCAGAGGTTAAGTTGATAGTTCCATTATAACATGCTGGACCATCATTGCTTGCGGTGGCCGAAGGAAGTGAATTTACAGTTACGGGTATAGTATTTGAGGTTTTGGAACACCCATTTAACCCTGTAACCCTAATTCTATAGTTACCAGATACGCTGGCATTATAATTAAATGAAGAAGCACCAGAGATATTGCTGAAATTTCGTTGCCATTGATAAGTAACCCCAGATTGTACGCTATTCTCTTGTAATTCAACAGATCCTCCTTGACAGAATGTAGTAGGCCCCATAGCAATAATATTTGCCAAGGGACTAGGCTTAATTTCAACTGTTACACTTGCCGATCCCTTAAATCCACCATCGTCCTCAACATCAACGGTTAAATTATAGGTACCTGAAGGAGTTGTACTTTTATATGAGACAAGATCTCCAAAATCATTAAAATATAATGGATTAGTATCACCAGACCAAGTGTAGGTTAGTCCAGTACCAGTTCCTCCAAACGTCTCAACGGTGAGAGCTACAGGTGCACCTTGGCAAACCTCAACATAAGATACGGCATCGGTGCCATAAAGGATAAAAACATTTAATGTTTGACCTTTTATAGGCACAAAGGAAGAAAGGGCAAAAATGGTTAAAAGAGCCACAATGCTTGTAATATATTTTCCAACCTTTCTCATCGTTGTAGTATTTTTATTTTATTAAAATCGATTCTGAAACAGCAATACATCCATTACTATCTTTAACTAAAGCCTTGTAATTACCTGGCGCAGGCTTAGCAAAAGACTCATTTTCTAAACTTTCAATTATTTTATCATTCTGCATCCATTTATAGCTAATAATGCTCGAACCGGCAAACAACTCTATACAATTTTTAGTTGAAGAATACGAAATGCTAACTATTGGCCTAGGGAGTACCATTATTGTAATTACAGTATCACGCACTTCCCGATCATTGATTTGAAGAGTAAAACCCAATTTTATTTCACCCGGCTTGGATGTATTAATAGAGATAATCTCGTTTTGATTTTTTTTTATTACACCAAAATCATCTTTCCAACTATAACTTTTATAATTCTCAAATTTAGGTTCAATGTGAGGTATAATTCCAAAAGCCTTTCCTTCGCAAACTGTGAAACTTTTATTGGTTGTTTCAAAAGTTACAAACGATGTTTGTCCAAACCCTTGCAGGATTTGAACCAAAAGTAAAATAGGTAATATGCAAAAGTTTAGTCGCCTCATTTCAATTAACCTGTCTGTTAATAAGTACCCATCTTTTTTGACAAAACACCCAAAATTATAGGCGAATGTAAATATTTTTAGTTTATACGCAAAAAAATTAGCCTCAAAATTAAGCTGTTGCAACGCTCTACTTAATA
>CAZTVB010000013.1:0-16943 GCA_964616315.1 uncultured Rikenellaceae bacterium | reverse complement strand
GATATATAGGTCTTGTCAAGTTGGGTGAATTCTTTAATAAAGAATAGAGAAATTTAAAGTTTCTGTTTTGGCTTCTGAAAGGATTCTTTTCTGAATTTTATTTTGTGATTATTCCGTTCGTAAAATTATAAATCTGAACACATGAAAAAATTAATTATTTTCTTGTTGGGATTAATGCTTGCTTTAAATACATTAGCCCAAACTCCAACGGGTTTCAGTTACCAAGCCGTACTGCGCAATAGCAATGGGTCTGTACTGGTTAACCAAGCAGGACAACTAAAGATATCCCTTACTAGTAGCAACGGAGGGGTAACCCACTATCAGGAGACACATAATATTAGCACAAATTCTCAAGGAATAGTTAACATTATTATTGGCGATGGAATTGGTAAGGTTGGTATTTTATCCGGTGTTCCATGGGAGCAAGAACAAATTTATCTCAAATTGGAATTAAAGATAGGTGCTGCAACTATTTTTACCGATATGGGCTCGCAACCTTTACAGGCAGTTCCATACGCATTGCATGCAGCCAATTCAAAGGAAGTTGTAAGTAATCCAACCGCAGGCGATGACGACCCTATTTTTGTTGTTAGAAATAAGATGGGTCAAATAGTTTTTGCAGTATACCAGGAAGGAGTGAGGATTTATGTAGATGATGGAACTATCTCACGTAAGGGATTAAAGGGCGGATTTGCGGTTGGTGGTTTAAGCGGAACAAAGGAATCGCCTGAATATTTTAGGATAACGCCCGATAGTGCAAGGATATATGTTAAAGAACAATCAGTAAAAGGATTAAAAGGAGGTTTTGCTGTTGGCGGTTTAAGCGGAACAAAGGCAACCAAAGAGTTTTTTACTATCAATGCCGATAGTGCAAGGATCTATATAGACGATACAGGGAAAGGATTGAAAGGCGGATTTGCTGTGGGAGGGCTAAGTGGAACTAAGTCAAGCACAGAGTTCCTGCGCATTACTCCTGATAGCGCAAGGGTATATGTAAAAGATAGCCCAGTTAAAGGCGCAAAAGGTGGTTTTGCCGTGGGAGGACTAAGTGGAACAAAGCAGACTCCAACACAATTTCTTAACCTTACACCTGAGAACTATTTTATTGGACATGAAAGTGGGCAAAATATTCAAGCAGAAGGATTATACAACTCCACGCTAGGCTATCAGGCCGGCAGAGCTCTTACGGTTGGTAGAGAGAATATTTTTATTGGTTACCAATCTGGGATTGGGAATACAGAGGGTAGTTGGAACACATTTATGGGTTATAAAGTTGGTATTGCTAATACTGCAAGTTATAACACGTTTATTGGTTACCAAGCTGGAAGGCTTAATAGTTCTGGTAGTAATAATACATTTATGGGATTTAATTGCGGGGAGTCAAATACTACAGGGTTAAACAATGTTTTTATTGGTAACGAATGTGGGCGTTATAATTTCGGAGGAAATAATAATGTGTTTATTGGCGATAGTGCTGGTATTCATAATCAGTCTCATTTTAATGTTTTTATTGGTAAGGCCGCAGGACGAGAAAACGTTACTGGGCTGTATAACACTTTTATAGGTTATCAAGCAGGATTACTTAATAATACAGGGCAGTACAATTGCTATTTGGGTTACAATGCTGGAAAAAGTTCCAATGCATTTTACAATGTAATGATAGGGTATGAGTCAGGCATAAACAACACTAACGGAGGCCAAAATGTATTTTTAGGTTTTAGGGCTGGCTACAATAATAATGGAAGTTTCAATACATTTTTAGGTTCTAGTACTGGATATGAAAACACTAGTGGAAAGTATAACTCTTTTGTAGGTTACTATGCAGGTTATAATAATAAAACGGGCAATAGCAATGTTTTTATTGGGACTTATACTGGACATAATAATCAAGGAGGAGCAAGCAATGTTTTTATAGGTGATAGTACCGGATTTGTGAGCAATGGAAGTTTTAATGTTTTAATAGGTAAAGGTGCTGGTTATGAAAACTCTACAGGAAATTATAACACTATTATTGGGTACAATTCTGGGAAGAAAACATTTGGAACTAGTTACAATTGCTTTTTAGGATATGAGGCTGGTTATATTACTTGGGCAGGGTATAACACTTTTATTGGTTATAGGGCTGGCTATAATCACAATTCTGGCTCAAATAATGTATTTATGGGATATTTAGCGGGTTATAATTCTAATGGTGAAAGTAATGTGTTTATAGGAGATAGTACAGGCTATAATCCTACAGCGAATATGACTAGTTCAAGCAGTTTTAATGTTATTATAGGTAAAAGTAGCGGTGTATACAATGTTGGTAGTTATAATACTTTCTTAGGTTATAAGTCGGGTTATTCAAGCAATTCAAGTTACAACACCTTTTTAGGATTTGAAACGGGTGTTTTAACTGTAGCTAACTTCAACTCATTTATTGGCTATAGGGCTGGAAATAAAAATACATCAGGAGCAAGTAATGTCTTTATTGGAAATTCTAGCGGATATAAAAACACAGTAGGTTCAAACAATGTTTACCTTGGCTTAGAGTCGGGTTACAATACAACCTCAAGCAATAACTGTTTTATTGGCTATAGAGCTGGGAAAAATTACACCTCTGGAGCATATAATACATTCATTGGGTATGAGGCCGGTATTGCCTCGTCTACCAGTTTTGGAACTGCCGACAATAATGTGGGTATTGGCTATAAAGTTGGAAGCAATTTAACTAGTGGTAACGATAATATTATGATTGGCAGAGAGGCTGGTTTGAAAATATCTACAGGTTCGGATAATACCCTTATTGGTCAGTGGGCTGGTATCGATTTAACCACTGGAGTCAATAACGTAGCAATTGGTTACTATTCAGGTAGAATGTTGGGTGCTAATGCTAACAACACCCTTGTAGGGAAGATGGCTGGAGAAAGATTGACAACAGGAGGGGATAATACATTCTACGGAGCTTATTCTGGTCAAACTGTTGCAAATGGTATGCGAAACACTTTTATTGGTTACGATTGCGGATTGTCAAACCTGAACGGGAGCAATAATACATACCTTGGATATAGAGCCGGACGTCAATCGCAAGGCGATTCTTGTGTGTTTATAGGTTCCGAGGCCGGTATATATGAGGCTACCTCTAATAAACTGTACATATCTAATAATGCTTCATCTCCTTTAATTTGGGGCGATTTTAAAACAAAGGAGTTGGGGTTAAATGGTAGTGTAAGAATTAATACTACTTTAAATCAGGCCATACTAAACGTTGAGCAATGGGAGGGTGTAGTTGCAATGTTTAACAGAAGAAATACTTCGGGTCAGATTATCATTTTTAAGTACACAAATAACGAGGTTGGTAGCATTTCAACTAATGGAACCACAACCGCATATAATACAACCTCCGATGTTAGGTTGAAAGAAAATATTGTTGATACCCACTATGGCATTGACAATTTGCTCAAAATAAAAGTGAAAGATTTCAACTTTAAAAATGATGCTACCAGAAAAGTTAATACTGGCTTTATTGCTCAAGAACTTTACAATATTTTTCCTGATGCAGTAACCGTTCCTGATAGTGAAAATGGTATTTGGCAGGTTGATTATGGTAGAGTCACTCCTTTGTTGGTAAAAGCCATTCAGGATCAACAATTACAAATTAATACTTTAAAGGAAGAAAACTCTTCCCTAAAGGCGCAAATTAAAGAAATTGAAACCCTCAAAGCCGAATTAGAAGCAATAAAAACTATGCTAAAAAAGTAATTGCAAATTAATTGACTTTTTTGATTAACGGGCTAATTTGATTGCCCGTTTTTCATTTCTGTTATGTAGAAAACAGTTTAATAAATTGACAATAGTCTTTATAAGCAGTAAATTGTATTCTTTCGGCCATTCGTATAACCGCTTAATCACTATAATATGAAAAGAATACTAACAGCAATGCTGGGATTACTGCTACCATTTGTAGTGCTTTCCCAAGCGCCATCAGGATTTAATTATCAGGCGGTGTTGCGTAACAGCAGCGGGCAAGTTATTGCAAGCCAAAGCGCTACTTTACGCATCAGCCTTACCAACGAGGCTGGCTCAACTACATACTATTCTGAAACGCACGGCGTTACTACAACCGCGCAAGGTTTAATAAACGTGGTTGTGGGGAATGGTCAGGATAAAATTGGAAGTATAAGCGCTGTACCATGGGGCGAGCAGCCAATATTTATTAAAGTTGAGTATATGCCGAGTGGTTCAGGAGTTTACACACAAATGGGAAGCCAGCAAATTCAATCTGCTCCTTATGCCCTTTATGCTGCTGATGGTGTAACTATTAAATGGCAAGGTGCATTACCTAACTCTCCTGCATCGCCTGGGAAAAACTATGCTTACTATAATACTTTCGACAAGATTTCTTATATATGGGATGGTGATTCCTGGGAAATTCTTGCAATGGATGGGTTGCAAGGTGTAAAAGGCGATACTGGTATTCAAGGCCCTCAAGGTATTCAAGGCACACAGGGAGCAATTGGTCCGCAAGGGCCACAAGGTCCAGCAGGAACAGGATTAACTTTAAGAGGAAATTGGAGTAAGGACTCTGTTTATGTTGAGGGCGATTATGTTTTTGATGAGTCCTCTGGCACGGTTGGTGTTAACTCTATGTGGATTTGTCAGGAAGGAGTAGGACCAACCCTTAGTCAGCCTAAGTCTGATCTAACTAAATGGGTCGAGTTTGAAGCACCTGAGGGCCCTCAAGGTGCTCAGGGCATACAAGGACCTGTAGGACCACAAGGAGCAACTGGACTTCAAGGACCTGCTGGTATAAATGGGGTATCGGTGGTTTGGCTGGGGACATTTGCATCGAACCCTTCAAGTCCTTTGCTAAATAATGCTTACTACAACAGCACACTTCAGAAATCTTTTGTGTGGGATGGAAATTCATGGGAAATTATGGCCCAGGATGGGGCTAAAGGCGATACTGGACCTCTTGTTAGTGGGACAAATGGACAAATGCTTGTTCATAACGGAACAACTTGGGCTGCATCGAATGCTATTACGGTAAAGTCAGATACTGTTGCCATTGGGGTTGGATATCCTATCTCTAAGTTAATAGTTCAGGGAGATTTTACAGCGTTACCCGAGGATCCAATTTTTGAAGTTAAAAATAAAGATGGACAGGTCGTTTTTGGGGTTTACAACGAGGGCGTTCGTGTTTATATAAGTGATGTGGCTAAGGGCGCAAAAGGTGGCTTTGCGGTCGGAGGTCTAAGTGGATCAAAGGTTAGTTCAGAGTACTTAAGGATAACACCCGATAGCGCCAGAATTTATATTAATGATCTTGCAAAAGGCACAAAGGGAGGTTTTGCTGTTGGCGGCTTAAGCGGAACTAAATCAGCAAGCGAATATCTGCGTATAACACCCGATAGTGCGAGGATTTATGTTAAGGATCAGGCAAAGGGCGCAAAAGGGGGGTTTGCAGTAGGAGGCTTAAGTGGAACAAAAGGTTCAGTTCAATTTTTAAACCTTACTCCTGATAATTATTTTATTGGACACGAAGCAGGAAGTGCTATTACAACTGGTTTGTATAACTCATTTATAGGTTATCAATCAGGTATTGCAAATAGTACGGGTTCTAGTAACTCATTTATGGGTTATCAGGCGGGTTTTGGTAACACGTCTGGTATTGGTAACTTATTTTTAGGTTATCAGAGCGGTTTTGCCAATGGAACAGGAAACTACAATACGTTTGTTGGCTACTTAACAGGTAAAAGCAATTCGGCTGGAACAGGTAACTCTTTTTTAGGTAGTTACAGTGGTATTGCTAATACTACAGGTAATGGGAATTCATTCATCGGAAATTATGCTGGTTATACCAATACTACTGGGAGTTTTAACAGTTTTGTAGGGTTTGAGGCTGGTTTTAGCAACAACTCAAGTTATAACTCATTTATAGGATACCGTACAGGTTATAGTACCACTACTGGAGGGTACAATGTTTTTATTGGTTATGAAGCTGGTCGAACAAATACGACTGGAGCAAACAATTTGTTTTTAGGCTACTTGGCTGGGCATACAAATAATGCTAGCAATAATGTATTCTTTGGAAATGAGGCTGGAAGGTACAATACAACAGGGGCGAACAATGCATTTATGGGCTACTACGCAGGTCGCTCTAACACCACAGGCGGTAGTAATGTATTTATTGGTGATAATAGTGGTTTCTCTAACACATCCGGAGGAAGTAACGTATTTATCGGTAATCAAGCTGGCTACTCAAATGGTACAGGCCAGTTCAATGTGTTCTTAGGAACCCTTGCAGGGTATGCAAACACAGCAAGCAATAATGTTTTTATTGGCTTTGGTAGTGGGCGTTACAATACATCTGGTACAACAAACGCATTTATTGGCTACTATGCTGGGTTTAATAATACAACAGGCAGAAGTAATGTTTTTATGGGTAATATGGCTGGCTACACTAATAGTACTGGTTCGTATAATGTCTATATTGGTGACAATGCTGGCTATACTAGTACTGCAAGTAATAATGTTTTTCTTGGAAATGATGCTGGTAGAGCTAATACAACTGGAGCCAATAATGCTTTTATGGGTTACTATGCAGGTCGCTCCAATACCACTGGAGGTAGTAATGTGTTTATAGGCGATAATAGTGGTCTTACTAATACTACTGGAGGTAGTAATGTCTTTATAGGTAATCAGGCAGGTTATACTAATAGCCTAGGGAACTATAATGTGTTCTTGGGAACTCTTGCAGGGTTTGCTAATACTGCAAGTAACAATGTGTTTATTGGTTTTGGTAGTGGAAGATATAATACGAGTGGAACAACCAATGCATTTATTGGTTACTATGCTGGGTTTAATAATACCACGGCTAGTAGTAATGTGTTTATGGGGAATTTGGCTGGCTTTACCAATACTGCAGGAGGAAGTAATGTTTTTATCGGAGATCAGTCAGGTTATTCGAATAGCGTTGGACAGTTTAACGTTTTTCTAGGAACCCTTGCTGGTTATGCAAACACAGCAAACAACAATGTGTTTATTGGGTATGAAAGTGGTAGGTTAAATTCAACAGGCACTACCAATGTGTTCTTGGGCTATCAGGCAGGTAGGAGTAATACTACAGGGAATAGTAATGTTTTTATAGGTAACCTTTCGGGCTTCACAAGTACAGGAAACTCCAATGTTTTTCTTGGCAACGAGACTGGTCGCTACAATACAACTGGATCCAACAATGCATTTATGGGTTACTATGCAGGTCGCTCCAATACAACGGGTGGTAGTAATGTGTTTATAGGCGATAATAGTGGATTTGCAAATACAACGGGTGGTAGTAATGTTTTTATTGGCAACCAAGCAGGTTATACAAATAGCGTTGGACTGTTTAATGTTTTTTTGGGAACTCAGGCTGGATACTCCAACACTGCAAGCAATAACGTATTTATTGGCTTTGGCAGTGGGAGAACCAATACAAGCGGGACTATTAATGCATTTATAGGATATTATGCGGGTTATGCCAATACAACAGGGAGCAGTAATGTTTTCATGGGGAATAATGCAGGTAGAACAAATACTACAGGTGGCAGCAATGTATTTATTGGGGAACAATCTGGTTACTCCAATAGTACAGGGCAATTCAATGTTTTCTTAGGAACTCTTGCTGGCTATGCCAACACTGCGAGCAATAATGTGTTTATTGGATTTGGTAGCGGACGAACCAATACAAGTGGAACAACCAATGCTTTTATCGGTTATTTTGCGGGTTATAGCAACACCACCGGAAGCAGTAATGTTTTTATGGGGAACCTAGCTGGTTATACCAATTCAACTGGCGCCTATAATGTCTTTATTGGGGATTATGCGGGTTATACAAATACTGCAAGCAATAATGTGTTCATAGGTAATGATGCTGGTAGATTTAATACAACAGGAACAAGTAATGCCTTTATGGGTTACAATGCAGGTCGCTCAAACACTACCGGCGGTAGTAATGTTTTTATTGGCAATCAGGCTGGATATACAAACACTGCTGGTAACTATAATGTATTTTTGGGCACTTTTGCGGGATATGCTAATACGGCTAATAATAATGTATTTATTGGTTATGGTAGTGGGCGCTACAATTCAACTGGTACGACAAATGCTTTTATGGGCTATTATGCCGGTTATAGCAATACGACCGGTAGTAGTAATGTGTTTTTGGGGAACTTGGCCGGCTATACCAACTCAACAGGGGCCTACAACGTTTTTATTGGGGATTATGCGGGTTACTCTAACACTGCAAGCAACAACGTGTTTTTAGGAAACGATGCCGGAAGATATAACACAAGCGGTTCTAGCAATGCATTTATAGGTTACTATGCTGGAAGGGCCAATACAACCGGAGTTAATAATGTTTTTATTGGAAATGAAGCAGGACGTAGCAACGTTGGAGGTAGCAGTAACGTTTTTATTGGAAATCAAGCAGGGTATAGTAATACTTCAGGGCTAGATAATGTTGCAATAGGTTTAAGTGCTTTTTATACAAATACAACTGGCGGCTATAACACGGTGCTGGGCAGAATGGCCCTTCAGTTTAATGTTGACGGAAATGCAAATACTGCTATTGGATACGAGGCGCTAAAGGATAACACTTCAGGTGAAAACAACGTTGCAGTTGGCCGTGTTGCTTTAGTTAAGAATACTACAGGTATTAGGAATACTGCTCATGGAGGATATACCCTTTGGGCAAATACTACTGGGAACTACAACACTGCTGTTGGATGGCAGGCTTTCTTTAATGGAGATGCTTACTCAAACTCCAGCGCAATTGGTTATGGTTCTAACATTACAGCAAGCAATCAGGTTCGAATAGGTAATAGCTCGGTTACAAGTATAGGCGGTTATGCTGGATGGAGCAATCTCTCCGATAAACGATTTAAAATTGAGGTAAAAGATAACGTCCCTGGTTTAGACTTCATTCTACAACTTCGTCCTGTTACGTACTATCTTGATATAAATAAACTCGAAAATTTTCTTGGAACTGCAGACATTGCTCGGATAAAAGATGCTGAAGCGGAAAAATCAAAAATATTGCAAACAGGTTTTGTTGCTCAGGAGGTTGAGGAGGTTGCTTTAAAGTTAGGTTACAACTTTAGCGGTATAGATAAGCCTAAAGGCCCTAAAGATTACTACTCTTTACGTTATGCAGAATTTACAGTTCCTTTGGTAAAGGCAGTTCAGGAACTTAACAAAAAGAATGAGGAGCAGCAAGCAACTATAGAAGGATTAAAACAGGAAAACGATCAATTGAAGGAACGCTTGGCAAGAATTGAAAAGTTAATTGAGCAATTGGCAAAATAAGTTGTCTTTTAAATTGATTTAAGAAAGGGTGTGCATTGTACACCCTTTTTTAATCAGTCTAGTTGACTTTAACATTGGATTTCAGTAAATTGTAAAATATCCTCCTAAAATAATTCCTATGAAAAAGCAAATTATTTCAATATTTTGTGTGATGTTATATGTGCACCTATTTGCGCAAACACCTACAGGATTCAACTATCAGGCTGTACTGCGCAATAGCAACGGAGATGTGTTGGCGAGTCAAACAGGTCAAATGCGGGTAACCCTCACTAGTAGTGATGGTACGGCAACCCACTATCAGGAGATACACAACATTAGTACAAGTTTGCAAGGTGTCGTTAACCTTGTTATTGGTGATGGGTTTGACAAAGTTGGTGCGTTGGTTAATGTTCCGTGGGGACAGGATCAGATCCACCTTAAGTTAGCCGTAAAAATGGGAACCTCTTCTGTTTTCACAGAACTAGGCAATCAGGCCTTACAGGCTGTGCCTTACGCCCTACATGCTGGTAATAAAGAGGTGGTGAGCACTCCATCTGCAAGTGACGATGAACCAATATTCGTGGTTCGCAATCGACTTGGGCAAATAGTGTTTGCTGTATACCAGGAGGGCGTACGGGTTTACGTTGACGATGGTACTACTCCAATAAAAGGCTCAAAAGGGGGCTTTGCAGTGGGTGGCTTAAGCGGGACCAAGCAGTCAGTTGAATACTTTAGGATTACACCCGATAGTGCCAGAATTTACATAGATGACATTGGTAAAGGCTTGAAAGGAGGCTTTGCGGTTGGTGGTTTAAGCGGCAACAAAACCAGTACAGACTACTTGCGAATAACACCAGATAGCGCTAGGGTCTATGTTAAGGAACAGTTCAAAGGTGCTAAGGGTGGCTTTGCTGTGGGGGGTTTGAGCGGGACAAAGGTCTCAAGCCAGTATTTGAATTTAACTCCCGATAACTATTTTATCGGTCAAAATAGTGGTCAAAATATAAGTTCGGGGATGTACAATTCGGTTTTTGGTTACTTCTCGGGGAGCGATTTGAATATTGGAAGCCGAAACACTTTTCTAGGGAATAGAGCTGGTGAAAAAACAAGTTCAGGGAACTCAAATGTGTATCTTGGAAATATGGCGGGTAATGCAAGTGTTAATGGTTCTCAAAATATTTTCATAGGCGATTCATCAGGACTTTTATGTCAAAGTTCTGGTAGTATTATTATTGGAAACTCTGCAGGGAAAAAAGCATATTCATTATATAAAGCAGTATTTATTGGGAATGAATCTGGCGCAAATGATATTAGCGGAAATCCAAATACGTTTATTGGTAATCAAACTGGCTATAGCAACACAACAGGGTATCAGAATTTATTTATTGGAAATTTATCTGGGTATAGTAATACTGAAGGAGGGAGCAATCTTTTCATCGGAAATTGGGCTGGCTATAGCAACACAATAGGAGGCCAAAATCTGTTTATTGGCGAAATGGCTGGTTACAATAATACCACAACTGGAGGGAATACATTTATAGGGTTTTTCTCTGGCTATAATAATGATTTAGGTCTTGGCAATACATTTATTGGGAACTATGTAGGCTATAGCAATACAAGTGGAAGCCGAAACACTTTTTTGGGTAATGGGGCTGGTGGCTTTAACTCGCTCGGTGAAGAGAATGTCTTTATTGGGCAAGATGCAGGTAACGCAAATACTACTGGTTCAAATAATACTTATGTTGGAAAGCAAGCTGGATTATCGAATCAAGCAGGTAGTAATAATACTTACTTAGGGCATTTTACTGGGTATTACAAAACAGCCGGGAATAGTAATGTGTTTATTGGTGCAGGGGCTGGCGCGAGCAATCTTGCGGGTAGTGGTAATGTTTTTCTTGGTGTTGGTGCTGGTGCTGAAGAAACAGGCAGTAATAAGCTTTATATTACAAACAGTTCATTTCTTGAACCATTGATTTATGGTGAGTTTGACACAAAAAAAATAACACTAAACGCAGAGGTTACTGTTCGAGATATAATGGTTCTTCAGCCTCGCTCATCTGCTCCCACAAACCCTGCGAAGGGAACAATTTATTTTGATGGGAATGATAACAAGTTAAAGGTATGGGATGGATCTGTTTGGCAATCGTGCTGGTAGGCATTAGACTAGATATTTAACAGGACTTTCAAAGTTACGGTAGAATTATGTGTACAAATGTTGCACTTTTTGTTTAAAAGGTGTAAATTTGATATTATAGATATGTAAAATATTTATTTTCAAAAAGATATATCAACCCTAATTATCAAAAAATAATATTCTATAAGAACAACAAATATCTACATCAATGAAAAAACTATTAACAATTTTACTAGGCGTACTAAGTTTATTTCTATACGCCCAAACCCCAACAGGCTTCAGCTATCAGGCTGTATTGAGAAATGCTCAGGGAGAGGTTGTTGCCAATCAGAGCGGATCATTAAGGGTGACAATTACTGGAAGCAACGATGTTGACATCTATTATCAGGAAGAGCATGCCGTGCAATCGTCAGCACAAGGGCTAGTTGGTGTTATAATTGGTTCTGGAACAAATAAAGCGGGAAATCTTGTTGATGTTCCTTGGGGAACTGACCAAATGAAGTTAAAGTTAGAAATTAAATTGGGTTCGGCTTCAACTTATAGTTTCTTAGGAACACAAACATTGCAAGCAGTTCCTTATGCTTTGCATGCAAGCAATGCAAAATCTATAGAAAGTGATCCAGCAGCGTCTGATGAGGAACCAATTTTTGTTGTAAAAAACAAGTTGGGTCAAATTGTTTTTGCGGTTTATCAGGAAGGAGTGAGAGTTTATGTGGATGATGGTACCACTCCTGTAAAAGGCTCAAAGGGAGGGTTTGCCATTGGTGGATTGAGCGGCACAAAGGAGTCTATAGAGTATTTTAGAATAACACCCGATAGTGCAAGAATATATATTGACGATTCTGGGAAGGGCTTAAAAGGTGGATTTGCTGTTGGAGGGTTAAGTGGAGCCAAAGCAACAAGAGAGTTTTTGAGAGTAACTCCCGATAGTACTCGTATTTATATTGATGATTCAAGTAAGGGTTTAAAGGGAGGCTTTGCTGTTGGTGGTCTTAGCGGAACTAAGACTAATGCCGAATATCTTAGAATAACTCCGGATAGCGCAAGAATATATATTAACAGGCAGCCATCTATTAAAGGTACAAAGGGAGGTTTTGCTGTTGGTGGATTAAGTGGAACTAAAACAACTGCCGAGTACCTAAGCGTTACTGCCGATAGCACACGTATATATATTGATGAAACCCTTAAAGGTGCAAAGGGAGGTTTTGCTGTTGGTGGACTAAGTGGAACTAAGGCTACGGGGGAGTACTTGAGAGTAACGCCCGATAGCACCCGTGTTTTCGTAACAAATCAGTCGGCAACAGGATCTGTTGGAGGGTTTTCTGTTAAATCTAAAGAGGATAAAAAGGATTATTTTAATGTTACGGGTATTAGTGCTGCTGAAAAAATCGTGAATGAGTCGCGTGTGATGTGGTACCCTAAAAAATCCGCATTGTTGGCAGGAGAAATCTCCGTGGCCAATGCCGATAGTGTTGGGCAATACTCTATGTCGATGGGATACCGTAATGTTGCCAAGGGCAATTGGTCGCAGGCTATGGGCAGCCAGTGTATTGCTCGAGGTGATTATTCCACGGCTATCGGGCTGCAAACAGTTGCGAATACAAATTCTTTCGCGTTTGGTATGGGCTCTAAGGCAATGGGTTATAATAGTTTTGCGTTTGGTTCAAAGGGAGTTTCGGATGTAGGAACAGTGCTCGATACTTACACGGAGGCCACTGGTGATCATTCATTTGCATTTGGGTTGGGGTCAAAATCTACAGCTTTAGGCTCATTTGTTATGGGGACTAATTGTACTGCTTCTGGTAAATTTGCCAGTGCAATGGGCTTTAATTCTCAGGCTATTGGTCCAAACTCTGCCGCAATAGGTGTTAACAATGTTTCATCTGGCTTAGCATCGTTTACGCTTGGATACGGAAATCAAGCAACGTATCAGTATGCCTTTGCCTTTGGTTCAGGTAATACCTCATCGGGAGAAGCATCGGTTGCTTTTGGGCTATATAACACTGCGAGCGGAAACCAGTCGTTTGTTGGTGGTTATCAGAATACAGCGTCGGGTTTTGCATCCATAGCCTTAGGTTCGGGGAACAATGTGAGTGGCGATGGTGGGTTTGCATCTGGTAATGGTAATATCTGCCAAGGCGTATACTCCACGGCTTTTGGAGGAGGGAACTCGGCTGTTGGTAACAGATCTTTTGTAATTGGGACGGGCTCGTATGCTGGTTCAACAAACTCAATTGCAATGGGGTATGGCACTCGTGCTACTGCTGAAAGTTCATTTGCGGTGGGTTATCAGGATACAGCGTCGGCACAGGGTGCTGTTGCAATGGGTTATAGAACAAGTGCAAAGGGGAACTATTCCGTTGCCACGGGGTATATGAATACTGTAAGTACCTATGCCGGATTCGCAATTGGAAGATACAATTCCATAACAACAGGAACACCAGCATCCTGGACTGCATCAGAGGCATTATTTATTGCTGGAAATGGAACTTCGGCGGCGGCAAGAAACGATGCGCTTGTTTTGTATAAGAATGGTAATATGAAATTGGATGGGAATTTCTATCCTAATGATGATAATACTAATTCTTTGGGGCTGTCATCAAATAGATGGACTGTGGTTTATGCAACAACAGGGACGATAAACACTTCGGATATTCGCCAGAAAAAGGACATTTTGGAGTTGAAGTATGGTTTGAACGAAGTTTTAAAACTTAAACCAGTTACTTTTAGATGGAAAAAAAGCGAATCCAACAAGTTAAATCTTGGATTTATTGCACAGGACGTTAATGCAGTTTTGCCCGAAGTTGTTGATGAAGGAAAAGATCCTGACAAAACGTTGGGCATTAACTATTCTGCAATAGTACCCGTTCTAGTTAAAAGTATTCAGGAGCAACAGCAAGAGATTGAAAATCTCAAAAATAAAAATGCAGAATTGGAGAACCAGATAAAGCAAATTTTGGAAAAGCTCAGTAAGAAATAGTATTAATTACAAAAGCGCCCTATTCTTTTGAATTAGGGCGCTTTTCTTTTCCAGCATTAACCCAAAAATGTTATTATTCCACTATTCTGCAAATAAATAGTTACTAATAGCCCAATGGTTATTAATAGGAGTAAAATTCGAACAGGTTTATTGTTGATTAATTTAACATATCGCGATAAAAGGAGCAAGACAATAGAGATGATTACAATTACGTAGAACCAAATTGGCACTGGCCAAATTTTACCTTTGTACAACAGTTCATCCTTAACTGAAATATTAACATCAGGATTTGTATTCTCCGGAACGTTAGCAACAACTATTGAGTAGCTTCCATCCAAGTTATCGTTTATTTCTTCAATGTAAATTTCATTGTTGGATTGCTCATTCTTGTTGGATTTTAAATCTTTTCCTTTGTTTTTAGAGCTTAGAATTTCCACCTTTATGGCCGAACCAATCTCAAAAGGCGGATGTTTTATTCCGCTCTTTAGCGTGGTTCCATTGCTTTGAGTGGGAACAAACCCTGGGCCCATTAGGTAGCCATACTTGTTCTTGGGCGTAATGTTGATAACAAGATTTTTTCGCCCCCCACTTTTGGGGATGATGTCGATCTTGGGATCTTGTGGTTCAACATTTCCAAATTTAAATACAGTTGAGAGTGTTGTTGTCCGTTCAATTTTACCAATACCCTTTAGTTCTGAGTTTATTACAAAAACTATATTGTATATTCCGGTTAGCTCTGTATTTGTAAATTGGCCTCTAAAAACACCATCACCTAAGTTCTCAAGTTCAACAATATGCTCTTTGCTCTGTAATGATTTGATGAAGGAAGAATCATTCTCCATCAATGTCTGGAATTTAAGGTTTGCTGCAGATTTAATATCCAAATTGTTTTTCCATTTTGGAGTTGGATAAGTAGCAAGCATATGTCCAACATCGTTGCCTGGCTTTAGTATAATAGCCTTAACCTTACAAGATTCATTAAGTGGTTTTCCTGCATAAGAGAGTTTCGCGCTAATCTGCAGTGTGTCGCCAACGGTATAAATAGGTTTATTTAGTGTGCAATTGTATTTTAAAAGATGATCATCAACAAATGCAGTTATTGTGTATGGTTTTAAGCTCCGTCCGCTTAGGTCTATAAACCAATCTCCACCTGTGGTTATTTTCCCTTTTGGCGAAGATTTTGGAAAATGATAGGTGAAAATCTTGTAGCCATTACCATTAATTATTTTATTGGGTCTAATTACCTGTTTTCCTTTTCTTAAACTCAACACAATACTATCATCATTTGCAGAGAATAATTCAACTAACATTTTGTCAATATTCTCATTGATGTTAAAATCGAAGGAGGTTCTAGCCAATAAGTTCTCACTCTTTTTAACGAAGACAATTTGGGGACTCCCTTCGTTAAGAAGGTTGTAAAGGTTTGTATTGAACCAATCGTTTAAACTTGGTGTACCACCAATAACATGAATTGCCTGACCGCCGCTTTTTGTGGCAATGGTGTTAAGTATTTCGGGGGCCATTCCTGCTTCCCACGTTGCAATGGTGAAATACTTTATACTATCCCTTGTTGTTAACGATTTATTGTTGAGTGAGTCCGTTCCATTGTTCAAACTGTTTCCATCAGTATTTACAAGAGATCCGTAGTTCTGAAGCCCATCCGTAAATAAGAAAACCATCTTTTTTGTATTTGAGCCAGGGGTGTTATACTTGAGTAGTTTATTCTTTGCATCAATCAAACCATTCCCCATTGCAGTCATTTGCATTGGATTACGAGCCGATAAATCATTAAAAACCTTATATGAAGCATAGTTTGCGGCAACTGGTTCATCGTTGTTTGTGATTTTTATAAATTCCTTGTTGAAATTGGTGCTGCTGGGTTGATATACCATGGAGGAAAAGTAGGTTAATCCCAGGGAATCCCCTTCTTTCTGGAATTCTTCCAGTTTTGGGATAAATGCATTTACAGCGGTTTTCAGTGCATCTATTCTTTTTTGTGACGAGCCTACAACGTTAGAGTTCATACTTCCGGAAATATCTAGAGTTAAAACAATTTTTGTCGAGTCCCGTATTACGGGGACTTGAAATGTTTTTGACTCTGGGCTACAACCTATCTTTGATACTGTGTAAACAAACGAAAGGTAATTTTCCATACCCAATGGACATCGCTTGTTGATAGTAATATCAATAATATTACCAGTAGTATTTAGGGTATAGTTATTGAATATTTCGGTGCAACTGCCCTCCTCGGTACTTGTCGATACAGAATAATCTGCAACATTTATGGGAATAGTAAACAAAGAGGCTACACCAACTCTTACTGCTGGGAGGATAATTTCACCTGCCCCTCCAAGGTAGGAGCCTGCAGGATAGTCGGTAATGTTGTTGCTTAGCATATTGCAGGGTTGAGCGCTAATTGAGTTTCCAATTAACATAGTTGCCCATAGAATTATTGATGGCAGCCATTTAATCAGACTGTTTTTGCTTTGGTTGATTTTTTTCATTTTTTATTCATTTGTGTTAAAT
>CAZTVB010000012.1:0-17042 GCA_964616315.1 uncultured Rikenellaceae bacterium | reverse complement strand
TCTTATATTAGCTTTATCTTCAAACACAATATATCTGACTTTATTTCCAGATTCATTTTTATTTCCACTAAGATAATCCTTTAAACTACTATTTAAATCTGGATTATGTTGTACACATACCTCATCAACAAAACTATTCCATCCCGATATATCAAAATGAGTTTTGTATAAAAAAGTACAATTCCATGGTTTCTCTGACAAACAAACAATCTCAAAATCCCCAATTTTCAATATTTGACTAAATCCTTTTTTTGTTGGCTCAGGAACATCAATTATTTGAATTGTTGATTCGATCCCATTATTTAAATCAGGAACATTAACAACAATACGAGGATATGTTATTTCACCAATCTTCAAATCTGTTATATATAAAATCTTTCCTCTCCAATTCTCATTAGCATTAGGTAATACTTTGTTCGGAATTTCTTTCATATTTTGAACCCTTACCTCATTAACTAGAGAATAAAACCATTTACGCACTTCATTATTCCAAGTAATATATTCCCCCTCACTCTCATCCTGAGCCCAAGCAAACCAAACACTCTGTGGGTCACGAATGAACTCCCATTGATGCTTCCAAAGTTCTGTGCCACCATTGTAGTCCATTAGGTTTTGGGTGGTGTGCTCGGCCGCAATAAAGTTTTCGGGGCTAAAGGTATGGCGTAGGTTAAATGCACCATGTCCTAGTTCGTGAACTATTACAAACAGGTTGGGGCTATCGTAAATAAAGCCCACCTGCCGCTGCAATGGCATATAACCGGCCACATCGCCCGTTTTGCCCACCACGTTGTCCACAAAGAATAGGTATAGGGCATCGCTCTCCAAGTTGTTCTTCTCCTTAAACTTGCTTATTATGGCATTCTGGTCAGCATTGTACACGGCTATGGCGCTGCTGCCACCGTGGGTCATTTGTCCATTGGGGAAGGTTACGGATACGCTCTCGTTAATTGGAACTACCTCCCAGCGGGTTACTGCCTGCGCGTAAACTGTGTTTAGCACGTTCTGTAATGCGGTAACATCGGGCAGCTTGGCGTTGTTAACGGGTACAATGTAGAGCTTCTTAACCTGTTGGTCATAACTCATTACCTCCAACTTGCCAGCCACCTCCTCGGTGGTGTCGGTTACAGCCTTGTAGGCGTAAAGCGAGGTAACTGTGCCATCGGCACGGCCACGTAGGGTTAACTCGCCACCTGTGGTAACAGCGGGTATTCCCATCTCGTCGCGGAAAGTAATGCCCTTCTCAAAGGAACTTGGCACAACCTTATCGGTGGCAAAACTGGCCACGCTCTTGTACGAGGGCACATAGCCATTCCCCAAGGCTGGATAGCCATTGCGGAGCGCCTGTTTCTGCTCCGTGTACGCATCGAAACCGTACTTTTGAGTAGGCGAGGCCGCAAAGTTAACAGTGGTGGCCGATAGGTGCGATTCCTTTTCCTCCTTGTACTCCTCAATCTTGCGGTCGTTACCACCAGTGTTCTTGAACTCGTCAACGCCCATCACCTCGCCGTTACCGGTAACTACGTATTCTTCGCCATCCTCTCCGGTAATAAGTGTATGGCCTAAATCGTCGGAGTCGGTACCGATAACTATTTCAGTAAGTTCGCCATTCTCCCCAACGGTTACAACAATTACAGAATCGCCCTCGTTTACGTAAACCGTAGAGATAGAGCCGTTAACCGTAAGGGTATCGCTAATGCTTGTATTTATTGTTAGGGTGGTAATAGCGCTAGCCAAGCTATCCAGATAGGCTGTCATAACATCCACATCGAGAAGGAACTGAGGGTTGTAAACGCTCTTAAAATCCATATTAAGGATTACATTATCGGTATTGGCCGATAAGTCCCAATACTCGCAAACAAACTTAACCTTCCACAACTCCGCCCAGAAAAGGAATATGCCCTTATAAACTCCATCGCCCTGCTGGGTTGCCGTTTTTACAATAAAACGGGTTGTACCTGCACGGTTCACAAGGGTATCGCCGGGTTTTAGGTTACGGTTGAGCTCAAGGTTCTCAATTTCCTTTGGGATAATATTATCATCGCATCCGCAGTTGGGACATGTAGCGGAATCGGGTTTTGTGCGTTGGTCGTTGATAGCGATTCGGTGCCATGCTGTAAAATCGCTCAGGGAGCTGGGGTCGTTATCGCAAACGGCCTGTGTTCTAATTTCGTAGGTGCTACCGTACTCAAGGTCTTGAAATTCCACTTTATTATCGAATGTTTCGCTAGCCGAAAGCCAACCTGTTTCGGGGTTACGCAACTCTACATTGTAGGATGTATGGTTGCTCTTAGGCTGCCAGCCAAAAATACCGCTACGCCCACGAGCATCGGCTTTGAAGTTGGTAACAGAATCGCACTTTGACTTGTAGGAGAAAACACGTATTTCGCTATGACCATCCTGCTCAAATGGTACATTCCCTAAAGCATCCGAGGCAGTAACCCTCCAGGCATACTTCATACCGGGTTCCATAAGCATGGTAGCTGGGAAAACCGAGAGTAAAGTATTACTAGTAGTTTCCTCGTAGAATACCGGAACGGTGGAGGCCACCACGTAAGGGCTTACTCCATCGATACGCATCTCCCACATCTCGAACTTATACTGTACGCTACCTGCTGAAACAGGATTTCCCAAGTTACAGGGCAACCATGAGAATGTAAGAGGCATCCCCTTAAACTCACCCATTACCTTGTTGTTCTCAGGGAGTTTTAGCACGGGAGGTTTACCTAGGGTTATCCATGCGGTTGCAGTTCCAGAGTTGGATATTAGCCTGTTGGTTTGGTAATGCAGCACCTCAACGGTTATCTTATAGAAACCCTCGGGTAACTGCCCTGTTTTACGGTATGTTTCCTTGCTGTAACCCTTAAATATAAGGTTATTGATATTGAAGTAGTCGGTTAAATCGTCGCCAAAAAGAATGGTAACTGCCCCACCATCTAAATATATTGGGGTTGTATTAATGGTTGTTGGAGTTTCAATAGTAACACCTACGGTCTCCAGTTTTATATGCAACTTAACAGGAAGGTTTGAGATATTCAAATCGTTCACCGCAATGTTAACTACCATCCGTTGCGAGCCAAACTTGCTGTACTCGCTCAACTTTAAGGAGTAAGGGGGTGTTAAAGTTGGGGTTACGAATATTGGGTAACCAGTCTGAGCTAATCCTCTATTAATAAGTGCAAAGAGTAAAAAGACTAAAACTAATAATTTACGCATGCTCCTTTTTATTGTGTAGTTGCATTATAACAACCTGTTAATACTCAATTTAATTTTTTTGTAACATTTCTAATACCCCTGTCAGGGTTTTAAACCCTGACAGGGGTTATGACCTATTGGATTACAATCTTAACCTGCCTACGCTCGTTGCCCGCCTTAACAATTAGCAGGTAAACCCCGGAGTTCAGATTCACCAGGTTGTAGGGAACCGAGTAGTCCTGCAGCTGGTACTCGAACCGCTCGTTAGCCTTCAGCCCCGATGCCACGGAGAATAGCACAAGGTTGATATCGGCCACCTCGCGCAGCTTCACCGTTGCGGTAAAATCGCCCGTGTTGGGGTTTGGGTTAACGGTGAACTCCTTGATAAGGGGGTTGCTCCCCAAGCCATCATCATCGGGGTTGCTGCCGGTGTCATCAACTATCTCCACCTGCTTAGTGGCCACGGAAACGCAGCCCCCCGAGTAGGCGTAAAGGTCGATATTGTAAATTCCCTTGCTTAGCGTTTTGAGGTAAATGATATAATCCATTACAACATCGCCATCAACCTTAAGGAATGCGGAGCTGCTGTAGTCCCAGCGCATGCTGTCGAGCGGCATGTTGGACAGCTCGAACAGCATAAGCGTATCGGTCAGCTCCACCTGCGATGAAGCCAAGAAATCGGCCACCAGGGCATTGTTGCCTATGGCAACGGCAATTGTATCGTGCGCCAAGCATCCAACATTATCGGCAACCTCAAGGAAGTAGCTGTCGGCCTTTGAAACGGTAAAGTAGCGCTCCGTGGACACCTCACCCTGCGATGTGCTCCAGACGTGAGTGGCAAACTCCTGACCATCAATAACACGGGTATTGCCAGGGCACATAAGGATATCGTCGCCTAAATCCACCTCGAGTTCTTCGGGTTCGCCCACAGGGTAGATACCGTAAACCTCGCAGCTGTTGGCATCGGTAACCAACAGCCCGTAATCACCCTTGCCAATATTGCTCAACACGCTGGTTTCGGCACCCGTAGACCATAGGTAGCGGTAACCGCCAACACCTCCAACGCCTGTAGCCTCTATAAATGCATCGCTGTAGCCAAAGCACCCTGGCATTTTGCTATTCACAACGGCAATTTTCAGCGAATCGGGCTGAACCACGTCAAAGTACCTAACGGTGGAGCAATTATTGGTATCGGTAACGGTAACGTAGTGTGTGCCTTTCGCATAGCCACTGGCCGATAAACCTGTATTACCGTTGGACCATGTAAATGTTAGCGGAGCACTTGGACTGCCGTACTGGTAATTCTGTACTGTGGCGGTACCGTTGCTTTCGCCATAGCAAACAACATCGGTTGTGGTTATATCCGTCACTGCTGGGTTGGTTGACGATTCTATCCGTTGCTTTAGCTCCTGGTAGCAGCTGTTCTTATCGAAAACCCTTAGCGTGTAGCTTCCGTTCCTCATTAAATTACCAACAAAATTAAGGCTTCCAAGAGACTTATTGTCCGAATCGAGCCACTCGTAGCTGTAAGGCAGCGCTCCCCCCTTTAAATCCACCCTGATTGAGCCGTTATCCTGCTCACAGGTTGTATGGACGACCTCAATTTTATTGAACAACAGTGAATCGGGTTGAGGGATTTCCACCTCAACGGTATCCCGTCCAGCACAGCTGTTACTGTCGGTGAAAATGTACCTATACTTACCAGCCGACAGCTGTCCCTTTGCATTATCATCAATCCAAAGATTTGACTGGTCGATATCGGCAAATCGGTACGGAGCAGTTCCACCATCAACAGCAAACGCCACCTTACCATCAGCAGCACCATTACAGCTAACGCTATCGATAGAGGCAATCCTGGAGGTAAGGTAGCTGGGCTCGGCTATATTAACCTCCACGCTGTCCACCACTCCCATTCTATCGGTAATGTAGAAGCGGTGTGCGCCCACCTCCAAATCGCTAAATAGGGAGCTATTGCCAAAGTATTCCGATTTTTTGGAACGGAACTGGTAATCGCCCCAGCCGCCTCCAGCGCTTAAACGCACAAAGGCATCGGTGTAGTCCTTGCAGCTCTCATTGGTCGATTCTGCAACACTGATCATTAAAGCAGAGCTGGGCTCATCAACCTCAATATCTTTTGAAATTGTATTCCCGAAGCAATCGGTAACGGTAACCCTATAATTACCGGCCGGCATATTGCTCAAAACACTGTTCCCCTCATTATCCTGGGAGACTTGGGACTCAGTGCCTGCGCCAACAATCCTTTCCCAGAGGAACTGGTTGCCACCCCCACCGCCCATCACATCTACGGTAATCCTACCGTTACTAGAGCCAATTGTACTGGCGTTTAGCACATCAACCCTGCCGAAATCAAAAAGCTCGTACGGTTTTATGGTAAACTCGGCATAATATTTTGTACCATCGGCCATTCCTGCAACAAAGTAATTTCCACCCGCTAGGTTTGTGAGGAAAATAGAGTCGGTTCGGAAATCGAATATCAATGTAGAGTCGGTAGATTTAAATGTTAACTTATGCTTGGATGGTGTTATAATGTATAACGAGTCCCAATTCTTTTCCGAAGATGTAAGCGTACAGTAACCGTTGTTTGCACCGTAGGAACTCTCGTCGCGTTTATAGCATACTTCAAGCGGTAAATCGTTGATATTGGGCAGGTATATATCTTTAGCAATACTACAACCATTAGCCTCGGTAACATTTACCTCGTAGTGGCCGGAGGGGATGCCGTTCAGCGTAGCAGAAGTTCCCGTAACAGGGGTACCGAACAAGCTGCTCCACTGGTAGCTGTAGGGCGATTTTCCTCCTGTAGCTACTGCCTTTAAAACCCCATCGCTCGATGCGGAGGTGGAAGGGTAGGTTGGAGTATCGAACGCCACCTGCAATAGCTGGCTGTTATTTAGGCTGGTCTCAAGGTTGAAGCGGCAACCGTTACCATCAACAACCCTGAACTGGTTATCGCCAGCGCTTAGCCCTGTAATGGAAACAGGCTGAACGCCGGGAACCGACAGCGAGTCATTCCTTGTTAGGTTGAAAATTTTATACGCAGCAGTACCGCCGTTCAAGCCCAGCACTACGCTACCATTACCCACGCAGGTGGGGTTACTCAGCTCTGCTACCCACGCACGCAGGCTATCCTTGGGCTCGTAAAGGGCAACGGTATCGGTGTAGGTTGCGCCGAACCTATCCTTAACGGTGACCACGTAGTTCCCGGCATACAGATTCTCAAATTTCCCGGAGTTGTAAAAAGAATTCTGGGTGCTACGCTTATACTTGTAGTCGCCCCAGCCTCCCGTGGCCTGCACGGTAAACGACCCCGTTTGCGATTTACAAAGGGCATCCTTTTTATCCACTACATTAAAGCTAAGCACCGAAGTTGGTTCAGGAACCTGAATGGGGGCTGAGATGTACTCGCACCCCTTTCTATCAACCACTGCTACCGTGTAATTACCCGCATACAATGAGTTTATACTGAAAGGGAAATCCTCTCGCTGTTGGGAGTAATCGACAGTGGCTCCCAGTAAGTTCTTCAGGGTAGCCGTTTTAAGGCCATCGTTGCCCCCGCTAATTGTGCTTCGGATTATCCCCGTGGCTGTACCCATGGCTAAAACGGGCTGCAGAACGTTAGCTACAACTGAGAGTGGTGCTATAGGCTGTCCAATTGTTGCTCCAAACTCGGCAGAACACCCCTTATCATCAAAAACGGACACGGTGTAAATCCCGGAAGTAAGATTTTGGAACGAGCCATTCGGGTTGGCTATTGTACTAAAATTGGCAGCAGTACTTGAACTTATCGTGCTATGGGTAAACACTCCCGACCCTGAATAGCTGGAAAGCTTTACCTCCCCGTTGGAATCACCGTGGCACCTTGCATCTACTGTGGCTAAATCTACGCTAGGATTACGGTAAACATCCAGCCCAATTGGAGCACTTAAAGTACACCCCATATTATCAACCACGCTTAAGCGATAGCTTCCGCTCCGCAACGTGTCACCCAAGCTATATACAGTGTCGGCAATAAAACTTTCCGGGTTCGAAAAAATTGGATCCTGATGGAATGGCTGGTTGTTGCGCAACCACGCGTACCTATACAGGCCATTGCCACCCTGAACCTCGGCAAGGATAGAGCCATTATTCAACCCGCACTTTGGCTGAACAACCACCTGACGCTCTAGCTCTAGGCGTTCGGGCTGGGTGAGGGTAACAGTGGTAAGGTAAACATCGGCGCAGCTGTTCTGGCTATCCTTTAGGTAAACGTTGTACTGGCCGGGAATAAGGCTTGAAAAGGACTCGGAGGGGCCCTTCCAGCTGCCATCATCTCTAATTCTGTACTGGTACACACCGCTACCACCAGTAGGATCAAAAATGGAGATACTGCCATTGGCACTGGCGTTGCAGGTTACATTTATGGGGATTACGGTTGCTGAAATAGCAGGAGGATTTGAAACAGTAGTACTAAACCGCTTTACCAAAGTTTTATTGATGGTTACAGGAAGAACATCGGAGTAACTCTCATTCTCATCCCTTACAAAGTAAACAAACTCACCAGCCTTTGTTGTATAGCTTAAGGTGTTGAAAAACTGGATACCATCCAGGCTAACCTGCAAACCCTCCCCATCGATACCCCCGGAAGGACTAAGCAAAACAGTTGCATCTCCGCCAGGGCAGGTAGGGGTGGTTACCTGAGCGGTGCAGCTCAACTGACCCTGAGGGTAGGTGAAGGTGTATATCCCTATACTCTTGGAATCGTAAATCAAATTAACGGTATAACTTCCTTCAGCATTAATCAAAAATTGCAAGGCCTCCCCCTCTTGCCCCCGAATAACCTCCGTGCCTAAAGCATTCAATAGTTGAAACTGGTAGGGAAGCATTAAAGAGTTTGCGCTCACCAACCTGGCCATCAAGACAACACCATCATCCTTCTCGTCCAGATCAATCTTTGCATCAAATTTCGGGCTATTAAGTGGAAATACCTTAGAAACACTACAAACCCGCCCTGCCACATCGGTGTGCTGGGCAACTAGATTATAAGTGCCGGGAACCACACCAGTATATCTTACAGTGTTAGCGCTTACTGAAGGGTCAAACGCAACTGGAGCTCCAGATATCCAACTGACAGTGCCGGTTCTGTTGGCAAAAGAAATATCCACGATGCCAGTGCCTCCAATAGTTGTAACATCCGGGGCTGTTATGGAGGATATATCGAAAATCTGAGACTCCACAACGATGTCATTCTCCTCGAAGTAGCAGGTTCCGCTGGTGACCTCCAGGGTGTAGGGCCCGCCAGGCAGACCCTCGAACGTGTAGCCGTTCGCCGCCGTTGCCACCTCGTAGACAGTGTAGGGGTATTGCCCGTAAGTCAGCCGGTACGCCTTCGTCCCGGCCACGCTCCCCAGGTTTACGGCCACGGCCCCGTTCGGCTCCGTGCAGGTCTGCGGCGTGACCGTTATCCCGGTGATACCCACCGTGGCGCTGCCCACCGGGATGGACACAGATGCGCTCTCGTTGCCCTCGCCGTCGGTGAAGTACACCGTGTTGTCGCCGTAGCCCAGACCCGTCACCGTCACTGACTGCCCCTGCGTACTCATACTGTCTGTAGAGTAAACATAGGGTGTTAGACCGCCTCCCTCATAAGTCACCGTCGCCGTCCCGTCATGGCTGCAGCCGTCCGTCGGCGGTATGATGCCGCTCACCACGAACGTCGGCTGGGGTGGCGCCTTCACGTAGATGTCGAAGGGGTACTCGCACCCGTCCGCGTCTACCAGCTTCAGGTGCTGATCCTCGTTCACCCGAATGCCATTTGTCACCTTGACCCCCAACTGCTGTGCTAGCCAGCGCTCCCGGAACATGGCCTTATACTCATCGTACCACACCTGGGCATAGCCTTGATTGGGGTATAGACGTTCCCTAAAATAATTTACAGTCTTATCTACATCTAACGCAAAAAAAGACAAGTCGTACCACAGCAAAGACATATCGTAATCGCAATCAGATAAATAACTCAAACAAAATCCCTCGTTATCACTAATAGCAAGTTTTCCACTAGATTTAAACCTAGGATTAATTACAGTACCATTATACAACGAATTAGTTATTGTGGATTTACGAATTGCATTAGTCCCTCCTTCAGAAAATAAGTATGTAACGTTATCCTTTAGAACATGTAAACATTCTGTACTCTGAGCATACAAACCATTAACTATCTGAACTCCATTATTAATAGTATTCCCTACCGGAGCACAAAAAATAGCCATCCCTTTAGCATATAAGAAAAATTGGTCATTAGGAATAATTCTCACACTTTGTGAAAGATTTAAATCAGACAAACGAGTTGATACTCCACTTGAGATATCATACCTATAAACACCATCACTATTACTATAATTCTGATAAAGAAAAAATAGGCCATTTTTAGACAACTCAACACTTGTTGACACATTATCAATAATCTTTGTGGCAACATTTACAGCACTATTTCCTACTGGTATTCTATACAACGCAGGATCACCTGAAATAGGATCCCCCACAAAATACAAGTACGAACCATCTAGCGACAACATTAAATTACCAATCCAGTAAAACTTTTCCGAGATACAAACCCCATTACCACCAGTTGTTGTTGCTTTATATATACTATGATCTCCAAAACTAACACCATTAAAATCACGTTTTACATAAAAATAATCGGTCCCGTTAGGGTGAACCAATAAACAATTATTATCAGAAACTAAAATTCTTGAATTATTTGTTAATCGAACAGGCTGTCCGCCGAGGGTTGATCCCAAATAAACATCAAATCGGCTATAATATTCATGGGTAGATCCATCGGAATTTCGTCCCCATCCTTGTCCATCAAATAAATTTGACCAGTCGTTAGTGGTTATGTATAAATATGTCTTATTGTCAGGGGAAAAAACTGGGAGCAATCCTTTAGTTATATACAATGGTTGACCTGTTGAAGAATGGTCCTTAGCCCACTGCCTTAATTTCAAATCGAAATAAGTTTGGTAGGGACTGTTGGTTTTTTTTATCATTTTATCAAACTCATCTTCAAACAAAGACTCTAACTCAGACTGTTGGGTAGCGCTCAACTCATCATAGTCCGTAGGCAAATCGTTGAGCGTGAGCAAAACACTTTCACCTTCCTTTATTTTGTATGGTTTTCTTAAATATGATAATACGTAATCATCGTTAATACTAACCATAGCAAAAGGATGATTACAATCCGGCACATCGTACGACGTCCTATTTATCAAATAATTAGGATGTTTTTGTTGAACAACAATCGACGAAGGCTTTGGAGGGATAGTAAAACTCCTTACACAAAAAAAACTACCTAAGTTTACATCTTGCAACTGCATTTTCCATTCAACAGGGCCTGTATTATCCACATTAAAAGGATCTTCCTCTACACCTTTATCATTCTTAAGAATAATGTCAAACACCTTATTCAATCTATTAACAGGAACCATTTCGCAGTTATATAAACTGGTAAACTGAGTTCCATTCCATAGCCCAACAACCCATTTATAATAACTACTATCTAGATTAAAATATCCTTTATCGGAATTATCTTCGAGTTTAACGGTAATAACAACATTTAAATTACATGATGATCTTTTTGTCTGCAGTACACTATACTGAGGACCCTCAGGATAAAACAAAACTCCAGCAACCTGTTGACCATACGTTTTACTACCGTTTAATAAAGTTTTTACTATTCTAAATTTCAAACTACGCCCCATCCATAAAAAATATTTGGAATTAGGATCATCCTTATCTCCAGCAATATCCTCATATCCAAGATTAATTGTTGTGCCAGGACGAATATTGACATTTTTCAATGCGATCCACTCACTATCATCACTTCCATTGTCTAAAGCAACCTCCAGAACAGGTTTTTGAACATTCTTGTTATCAAAATAAGAACCTACCTGAAGACTTAAATTATATCCTATACAATAACGAGGATTTTCATTAGTATTTACATTAGTCAAATTGATCGGATCATCAATGTATATAGTGGTGGTCATACTATAACCCTCACGCCCACCCCCAATATTAAAATCATTATGACATGGATCCGAAGCACTTTTAGACAATGTAGCACTATCTCCAACAATCAAATCAGCGCGACCAAAATTGTAACTAAGCTCTCTATCGTTTGCAATTCCATTTGCATAAGTATATACCATAATAAAACTCAACGAATTCCCCTGAGCATCCTTAAGCCTTGATATCTCCTTACTATAACTAGTATTATAGAATTTCTTATTAAATGTCAGAATTCGATTTAAACTATCAACAACAATTACTTTTGAAGACAAAACGGAGTAATTAATAATCACAGATGCAGATACGAAACCAGGATCACCACAACTCCCCCACGAATCAAAAGTCTGTTTAACTCCAATACAATAAAGATTTTGCTCCTGCGCCCTTAGAAAGGGACCAAAAGAAATAATCCCTACAAGCAAAAACAACTGAAATATTTGTCTAATAGAAAACATTCCAAATGGCTTCATAACCATACAATTTATATTACAAACTCTCACACTATTTAATTCACAAAACAGAAAGACACCCTTAAACAGGAAACCCTACCAATAGAATTTCTAACAACAAAAAACACTACAAAAGAAACCAAAGTAAAAGCAAAACTGAATACAGCGATCTTAAATCAACAACAAAACACTATTTAGCAACAACTTACAAATAGCAAAAAATACTTAATGGCACCTTTGTTGACAAAATCCAAAACTCAACATAAGATACCATCAACACTTATTTCCAAATACTTTTTATAGGAAAATAACTGTAATTGATGCAATAGACATTACATCAATTCAAGAAATAAGTCAACAAAATTAATACTCTAGAACGAAATATTAAAATTTGTTAAAATTTTTCTCTTAAAAAACCAATAATTTTAAAGCAAAAACAAGAACAGTTGCGAGCAAAAACCACCGGACAAACTTAGTTCCATGTTTAATTGCAACGTGGGTTGCAATCCATGCACCAAGCATACTACCAACACCAAGCACAAGGCCAATTAGGTAGTTTACTTGGCTGTTCAAAACAAAAACAATTAGCGCAAATACTGTAAACGCCAGTACAATTAAAACTTTTATTGCATTGGCTTTTAGCAAATCAAATCCTGCTCCAAGAACCAACCCAGCCAATAAAAAGAATCCAACACCAGCCTGAATAAAGCCGCCATAAAATCCTATACCGAAGAATACTAGTATTCTTAACAGCGTTGGTTTGGCTTGAACACCTCCTGCTTGCTCCTTAACCCATTGCTCTGGCTTGTAAAGAATCATAAAAAACATTACAAACAGTAATGCCCCAATAATTTTGCTCATTAAGGCATCGTTGATATCTACCGCAACAAAGGCTCCAATTAGAGCACCTACCGAGGCTGGTATTGTAAGCCAAATTCCGTCCTTCCACTCAAAAACCTTCTTTTGCTTAAAACTTCCAACAGCCACAACACTCTGTAAAAGTATGCCTACCCTGTTTGTACCATTGGCCACACTGGCGGGTAAACCAATAAATATTAATAAAGGAAGCGTAAGTAACGAACCGCTTCCTGCCAGAGTATTAATGAAACCCGAAATAACACCAACAATTACAACAATAGCATAAACCCACCATTCCATCAATAGAGTTATGATTTCTTTTCGTAATGTTTAAACTCAGACCTTTCGCATATAATTCCTTTAAATTCACAAACTTTTGCAATCTTATCCTTAATTTCAACCACTTTAGTGTAAGGTAGCCAGCCTAACGCCACAACTTTACGTTTGCCGGTTCTTTTAAAAAAAGCCACATAAGTTGGGCCCAACTTTACTTTAACAATGGTATCCCACATAACACTTTCAGCAGATTGTTTTATCATTCCAAAACTATACTCAAGGGCATACTCATCGGCTTGGATATAAAGTTTGGCTTTATAAGTAATCCAAGCATAGTATACATATATCAAAAAGTAAACTGCCATAATAAGAATAGACAACTGAGCACTACCTAGTTGTTCTTTTAACAATGTGAATGAGAGTATTGCTAATACAATAAAAAAAATAGCCCCAAAAGCCCAAATTCTATAAAGTTTTGACTTCTTGTGCGACATCTCATTAAGGTCGATATAAAATGATTCCATACTATTTTTAGGTTGGTTAATTTTTAAAAGTTGATATTGGCTAAGTTATAAAAAAACCCCGACACGATGTGTCGGGGTTGTGCGTTATTTTTTAAAGATTACCAAGCAAATAGTGGAAAGTCCTTCATAAGCTTATTAACCTCAGCTCTTACTTCAGCAATACCAGACTCACTCTCGATATTAGATAGAACCCTATCGATTAAATCAACAATTATTGGCATGTGCACTTCCTTCAAACCACGAGTTGTGATAGCAGGAGTTCCAACACGTATTCCAGAGGTTTGGAAAGGAGAACGGCTATCGTAAGGAACCATATTCTTATTGATGGTGATATCGGCTAACACAAGGATATTCTCAGCCTTTTTACCAGTAAGTTCAGGGAACTTGGTGCGTAAGTCGATAAGCATTGAGTGGTTGTCGGTACCATCGGAAATAACCTTATAACCTTTTTTGATAAAAGCATCGGCAAGGACTGCTGCGTTTTTCTTAACTTGCTGTTGGTACGTTTTGTACTCAGGAGCTAAAGCCTCACCAAAAGCAACTGCCTTTGCAGCAATTACGTGTTCAAGAGGTCCACCCTGTACACCTGGGAATACGCTAGAGTTAAGAATTTGCGACATCATTTTAACTTCGCCCTTTGGAGTAGTTAATCCCCAAGGATTTGGAAAATCTTTACCCATTAAAATAATACCCCCACGTGGTCCACGTAAAGTTTTGTGTGTTGTAGATGTTACAATGTGAGCATACTTAACAGGATTATCGAGCAAGCCAGCAGCAATTAAACCTGCAGGGTGCGCCATATCAATCATAAGTAATGCACCAATTTTATCTGCAATCTCACGCATACGTTTGTAGTCCCACTCGCGAGAGTAAGCCGAAGCACCACCAACAATTAACTTTGGTTTTTGCTCCATTGCTACTTTCTCCATCATGTCGTAATCTACACGGCCAGTTTCCTGCTTAACACCGTACGATACAGCCTTGTACCACATACCTGAGAAGTTTACTGGCGAACCGTGTGATAAGTGACCACCATGAGATAGGTCTAAACCAAGGAAAGTATCTCCAGGTTTAAGAACCGCCATGAAAACAGCCATATTTGCCTGTGCACCAGAGTGAGGCTGTACGTTGGCATACTCAGCATCGAAAAGTTTTTTCAACCTATCAATGGCAAGTTGCTCCGATTGGTCAACCACTTCACAACCGCCATAGTAGCGTGCTCCAGGATAACCTTCGGCGTACTTGTTAGTCATAACTGAGCCCATAGCCTCAAGCACCTGAGGGCTAACAAAGTTTTCCGAAGCAATCAACTCAATTCCATGCATTTGTCGCTGACGCTCTTTCTCAATAAGTTCAAAAATTTGTGTATCGCGTGTCATTATAGTAAGTTTAAAATTTAGGCAAAATTAGTGCTTTAATTCTGTTGGTAAAATTATTTTATATGTTCCTTAGCAAATTGTGAAAGCAGCTCAATAAGTTGAGTTTTTTTAAGCGGTTTTGCCAGAAAAGTTTTGATTCCTGCATTTTTGCAGCGTTCCTCTTGCCCTACCAAAACATAGGCAGTTTGAGCAATAATTGTAAGTTTAGGGTTATCGGCTAAAAACTTTTGAGCTAGCTCAACTCCATCAACATCGGGTAGTCGCAAATCGAGCAAAATAATATCCGGAGGCAAATTCTTAGCCATATACTGCGTTGCCTCGTAACCCGATTTTGCATAATCAATTTGAGCCTGAGTGGGGGTTAGTAATTCCCGAAGAAAGATTCTGCTTACGGTATCATCTTCAATAACTAAAATTCTTAATCCCTTTATTTTTGAAATATCTAGGGTAGCCATAATAATCGGTTTAAAATGTTACAGACAAACAAATAACACTCAAATTTAGCTGAAATAAATTTCTACTCGTCGGAAAACTGTATTAAAACATCGCGATAAGCTGAGAATATTTTTGATTTTGAAACAAAGCCAACATACTTATCACCCTCAAGAACGGGTAAATTCCAGGCGCCCGACTCCTCAAACTTGCGCATAACAGAATCCATGGACTCTTTAGTAGAAATAAAGTCGGGTGGAACATTCATTAACTCCTTTACAGAAACAGACTCGTACACCTCGGTATCGAACATAATTGGGCGTATATCATCCAACGATACAACCCCAACAAATACATCATCATTAGTTGTAACAGGGAAAATATTGCGTTTGGATTTGCTAATCTTCTTGACCAAATCGCCAAGAGTTTCCTCGGGGTTCAACTTAATAAAATCGTTCTCTATAACCTTTCCCACCTGAAGCAAAGTAAGCACTGCCTTATCCTTATGATGTGTAATTAGTTCACCTTTTTTTGCTAAACCTTTGGTGTAAATTGAATGAGGCTCAAAGTACATCATTGTTAAAAATGAAATGGTCGACGTAATTATTAAAGGAACAAAAAGCACATAACCACCAGTAATCTCAGCAATTAAAAATATTGCAGTTAGTGGTGCATGCATAACTCCGGCCATTGTACCAGCCATTCCTATTAGGGTAAAGTTACTTTCTGAAACATCAATAAAACTGAACTGATTAATTAATCGAGCCACAAAAAAACCCGAAACACCACCAATGAAAAGGGTCGGAGCAAATGTGCCACCTATTCCACCAGCACCAGTAGTCACGGCCGTTGCAATGGCCTTAACGGCAATAAGCAACGCTAGGGCTACTAATAGCAACCAGTAATTATCTTGGAAAGAGTAAAACAAACTATTCTCGAAAACCACACTCGAATGTCCATCGAGCAATGCGTGAAGCACCTCATATCCCTCGCCATATAGCGGAGGGAAGATAAAAATTAGCACTCCAAGCGCAATACTGCCAATTACCCATTTTTTGTAGCGATTTGTTATTTTGCCAAAACGCTTCTCGACACGCATAACCATTCGCATAAAGTATAGCGAAACCAACCCACAGAAAATTCCTAAAAAGATAAAGTACGGTATATTATGAAGTTGAAATGGATTAACCACCTCGTAAGCAAAAACCACCTCGCGACCCAAAAAGAAATAAGACACCGTGGTAGCTGAAACAGCCGAAATAAGCAATGGAATAATGGATGCTGTTGTCAAATCGAGCATCAAAACCTCTAGTGTAAACACCAAGCCTGCTAAAGGAGCGTTAAAGATTGATGCAATTGCACCAGCAGCCCCACAGCCAATTAGCAAGGTTAAAGTTTTGTAGTTCATCCTAAAGAATTGTCCAATATTGGAACCAATTGCCGCACCAGTTAGAACAATTGGAGCCTCGGCTCCAACGGAGCCACCAAAACCAATTGTCATTGTACTCGATACAATTGAACTGTAAGTATTGTGGGACTTCAGCCTGCTGTTTTGCCTTGAAATGGAGTAAAGAATGCGAGAAACACCATGACCAATATTATCCTTCACAAAGAATTTTATAAAAAGAATTGTTAGGAGAATACCTACAGCGGGCAATGCTAAAAACAAATAGTTAGCCGACTCTTTAGGCAACGATTCCTGAAGAAATGCATGGGTAATATGAACGGTATTCTTAAGTACAACCGCGGCAAAACCACTCAAAACGCCAATAACCAAACTCAAAATTAGAGTAACCCGACGCTCACCAAGTCTCCGAATAGAAATCCAGAGTGAATTCAACAACTTATTAATTAACAATCTCATT
>CAZTVB010000011.1:0-18066 GCA_964616315.1 uncultured Rikenellaceae bacterium | reverse complement strand
ATTAAAAAAGGATTCATCTTAAGGATGAATCCTTTTTTGTTAGGCATTATTTTTTTAATTTAATGGATAATACAAAAGGACAACATTGATTTAACCCACCCCTTTAGCCGACCTTTAAACAAATACCTAATCCTAAAAAAAAGCATAGCGTTAAGGGTTCTTATATCGCTTGTATTTGCCTCTTTAGCATATTCTGCCGCAATTATTCCCATTTTATCCACAGGTATTTTTAGTCTCTCTAAATCTTTTATACCTCTTGTGTAGGAATACTTTCGGAAAGTCATTCTATTATTGTCGATTAGCGAGAATTTGTATTTGCCATTCTCTTGGGTGTACAGAATGTTGTTAACAGTATAATCGTTGTGCGCAATACCTGAGCGGTGTAGTTTGAAGGTGAATTTGGCGAATGCTTTTAGCGCGTCTTCCGAATCGGGTATTGTTTGTTCAAAAATATCGGTAAGAGGTTTAAAATCTGTGTAAACGCTAATGTAGTAACACTTGTAAAGCATTCCCAACTTGTATAAATTAATGTACGCAATTGGTTCGGGGGTGTTTATCCCTCTGCTTAAAAGATAAACAGAGTTCTCAAACGACCGTTGCGCTTTTGATTTTCGAATAGTAGCGTATATATACCTGTTGGCTAAAGTTATCCTTTTAAAGTATTTAGCCACCATTTTAAAACCATTTACATCTATTACCCTAACTTGGTTTCGGCCAGTGTGGGTTAGTTCTCCTTTGTTTCCAAAGTTTTCCGAGATGCTATTTATAGCAGCGGATAGGTGTTTGAATGCAGGGTTAATGTAGATTTCTTTTTTCATTCTTTTAAAAGGATTCCAAACACTGTCAGGGTTTCAAACCCTGACAGTGTTCATTGAGTAAGGTTGCCTTTTGATGAATATCACTTTATAAGGTGCTTAGTTTTCAGAGATGAGCACTTTTGCGTTAACTAGTTCTGCTTGGGTGCTGTCCTTTGGTGTCTTTTTTACAAGTTTATCGAGCAGGATATATAGTACAGGAACTATAATCATTGAAAGGAACATGGAACTGGTTAATCCCCCAATAAGTACCCAGCCTAAACCATTTTTCCACTCTGCACCTGCACCAGAACCAAGGGCAATAGGTAATAGTCCAACAATTAATGCAAGGTTAGTCATTAAGATTGGTCTAAAACGTACTGATGTTGCTTCAATAATAGCTTTTATGGGGTGTTTCCCTTCCTTTTGTTGGTTATTAGCAAAGTCCACAACCAGAATTGCATTTTTTGCAACCAACCCCATAAGCATTATGACACCCATGATTGAGAAAATACTTAATGAATTTCCTGCTAATGCCAATGCTAGAAGTGCACCAATTATTGAAAGTGGAAGCGATAGCATTACTACCAATGGATAGACATAACTATCGTAAAGCGCAACCATAATAAGGTACATAAATATTATTGATGCAAGTAGCGCAATACCCATACTTGCAAACGATTTACTTTGTTGTTCCATGCTTCCCGCATAAATCACATCAACACCTGCAGGCTTGTCTGTTTTTGCAAGTCGCTCTTGGATTTCTGTACCAACAGTTCCAATAGTTTTTCCAATTGTATTTCCTGTGATTTTAACGGAGGGCAACTTATTGTATCGAGTAAGCGTTGAAGGGCTTTCGCCTTCGGTAATTGTTGCTACTTGCGATAGTTTTATTGTTTGCCCTGAACGGTTGCTAAAGGCGATGTTCTCTACATCGGTTTTGCTTTTCCTGTCAAATTCGTCGAGCGAGATGTATAGGTCGTACTCGTTACTTCCATCGCGATACTTTAGATCACGGTTACCTTCGTAGGCAATGTACATCTGTTGGCCAATTTCGCCAATGGTAAGTCCAAGTTTGGCCAGTTTTTCTCGGTCGAAACGAACAACAATTTCCCTGTCGCCGGCTTCCACTGACGATTCAATATCCACAGTGCCTTCAATGCTCCTTAACTCATCGGCAACAATCTGTCCGTAGGCTTTGGCTTCCTCAAAGTTATTGCTCCGTACGTAAATTTCGATAGGGGTAGAGGTGCTTCCCACCATACTTACCTCTGTTACTTTGAATTTAGGTCCAACAAACGTTTCAGTTAATTCATTTTGAAGTTTTTTGCCAAACAGTTTAGCACTTAACTCCCGTTCTCCTTTTGGAACAAGTTTAACGCTAAACTCAGCTCCGTATGGTGTTTCGGCAATAGCCATACTTCCACCTTTAGAGCCAACCTTGGTGTATACGTGCGCAATTTCAGGGAACTCTAGCATTTTCTTCTCAACGCCCAAGCAGAAACTATTTGTTTGCTCTAGGGTTGCTGTTCTATCCAATTCCATGCTGATAATAAACTCGCCACGGTCGCCTTGGTCCATCATCTCGGTTTGTATAAAACCACCACCAACTAGGTAGAACGACCCAAAAAGTAACACTGTTGCCCCAATCATTGTGGCTAGTTTATGTCCTAGAGCCCAGTTAAGAGCCGACATGATAAAGTCTTTAAATGCTGTTACCAATTTTTCGAACCAAAGCAAGAACTTATCAAAGGGGCGTTTCTCATCCCACTCTTTTAGTTTCCCAAAGCGTGATGTCAGTAGTGGAACCAGGGTAAACGATACCAAAAGACTTATCAAAATTGAAATAACAATAACCAAGGAGAATGAGCGAAGAATTTGTCCAGTCATCCCCGATGTCAAACCAATTGGCAAGAACACTGCTATAAGAACAATGGTGATAGATGTTACAGTGAGCCCAATCTCCTTTACAGATTCAATTGATGCCTTCCAGCGCGATTTACCCATTTCGAGGTGACGGTATGTGTTCTCGAGTACCACTATGGCATCATCCACAATAACCCCTACAACAATTGACATTGCAAGCAATGTCATGATGTTTAGCGAGAATCCGAATAGCCAAAAGAAGGTGAATGTTGATACAATTGATGTTGGAATTGATACGAAAATAAATATTAGGTTACGGAAGGTGTGCAAGAATAGTAACATTGTTATCGACACCAAGATTATAGCAAATACAAGGTCAATCATAACCCCATCAATGGCATCCTGAGTAAAGTCAGATAAGTCGTTTGCAACTGTGAATTTTAGGTTTTTATCCGCGTACTGCTTTTCAAAATCGGCTAGCGTTGCTTTAACATCCTTGCTAATTTCAACTGCATTACCATCGGTTTGCTTAAGTATGCTTATACCAATGGCAGGCTGACCATTCATGCGGGCTAGTTTAGTTGCCTTTCTTGTTCCGTCCACAACTGTTGCCACATCGCTAACTTTAATTGAGGTGCCCTCGCGGGTTGCCCCAATAACTAGGTTGCGGATTTCATCAAGGTTTTCGAATTTACCAGCAATGCGGATAATCGTTTTACTCTCGTCGTCTTTTATTTTTCCTGTTGGGAAATCAACGTTAGCAGCCTCAATCATTGTTTTAAGTTGAAGTAGCGATATGCCGTACTGTTCCAATTTTTGTGCATTGGCTTTAACCTCAATTTCGCGCTGATTACCACCAACAATATTAACCTGTGCAACGCCCTTTACCTGAGCAATTCTAGTTTTGATGTCTTGATCGATAAGGTCGTAGAACTCTTTCTCGGGGATATTCGATTCTGCTGCAATGTCCATAACAGGCAGCATACCCATATCAAACTTCATGAACTGAGGGTCTTTGCTATTGGCAGGAAGATTATTCTTAATGGCATTAACCTTACGTTCGCACTCCTGTAGTGATAAATCTACATCTATTCCATCGTTGAAGTAAATAACCACAACCGACATACTCTCAAATGAGTAAGCATTGATTTTATCAATTCCCTCAAGTGACGAAACAGCCTCTTCAATTTTTTCTGTTAGAGCAGTTTCTACTTCCGAAGGTGCTGCGCCAGGATAAACTGTCATTACAGCATTTATAGGAATATCCATTGTGGGCATTAGCTCCTTGTTCAGTAGAGTGTAGCTGTATATGCCACCCAGAGCAAGGATAATAAATAGTACAACAGGAATTGTTGTGCGTTTTATTGATATTTCAGTTATTTTCATTTTATCTCAGTTTACTTTCTTGACAAATGCATTACTTTTTCTCAATGATTTTTACATCATCGCCATCCTTTAGGTTCAATTGTCCGCTAACAATAACCTTTTCTCCCTCGGTTAAACCGCTTATCACTGAAATTTGGTTGTTGTTGCTTTGCCCAGTTACAAGTTGACGCTTTACAGCCTTTCCATTCTCAACTACAAATACAACGGGGTTAAGCATACTTCCAACAATGCTTACCTTGTTTATCAAAAGGGTTTCGCTATTTTTTACTGGAAGAATTGCTTCGGCGTATAATCCACTTTTCAGATGTGTTGCGTCATTGTTAAGAGTTATTTCAACATTAAACTTCATAGCAGCATCAGCTTTTTCGGCTATTGCAGTAATTTTTCCAGTAAATTTCTGTCCTGGGAAAACGCTTAGGTTTACTTCAACGGCTTGTCCAAGTGATATCTTATATACCTCTTGCTCAGTTATTTTGATGTTTAATTTAAGTTTATTGTTGTTTACAACCTCGCAGATTTGAGTGCCTCCGCCTACTAGTTGCCCTTCGGTTATAAAATCGTTGTTGATGTAGCCCGCAATTGGTGTTTTGATGCTTGTGTTACTTAGCGCTTTTTTAGCAGTAATAAGGTCGGCCTTAGCTTTTTTTAGGCCAATTGTAGCTTGTTCTAAATCGCGTTTTGTTACAGCATTTTCTTCCGAAAGCCGAGTAAGTCTCTCAACATCTCTCTCGAATTGTGAGTAGTTGGCTTCAGCGGTAAGAACATTTGCGGCAATAACTTCGTCGTCAACCTTAGCAATTATATCGCCCGATGCAACCTTATCGCCTTTTTCCTTATATATTTTGATGATTTTGCCTTGAGTTTCCGATACAACAGTTAGTACATCCGATGCTTCAAGTGTGCCTGTTGCAACAACATTTTCCGAAAGAATTCCCTTTGTTACAGGTTCAACTGCCACAGGAATGCTTTCAACTTTTCGTTGAGCGTATGCAATATTGTTTTGGAATTCTTTTTTGTTGTCGGCTAGTTTCCATACAATTAAAACTGCAACAATAATTACCGCGGTAAATGCGAATACGTGTGATTTTTTGATTGTCATATTTTTATTCTTTATGAGTTCTGGAATAGGGTTATTTAAGCATCGATTTTAAATTGCCCGATGCCTGAAGCATTTTAATTTCTGCTGTTTTGCACTTTAGAATTTGTTGGTTGTAGGAGTTGTCGGCTTGCAGGAATTCGGAGTTGACGTTTAGCAAATCGGCTAGCGATGCCATGCCCTCCTTGTATAGCGATGCCGTTTGGTTGTAAACTTTTAGTGCCAATTCTTTATTTTCTTGTTGAGGAGCAAGCATACTTTGCGATGTTTGGTATTCCAAGAAAGCATTGTTGTAGTTTACTTCCAGTAAATCTTTTGTTTTCAGAATATCCTCTTTCAACTGAAGTTGTTTGATTTGAGCCTGCTTAACTTTATGGTAGTTAACACCCGAGCTAAATATTGGCATAGTAAGGCTTAACCCAAATGTGGTTGAGTTGCTCCAATCGTTAATTTTGGCTTCGGTGTTGTACGATGAGTAGCTTAACTTTCCGAAAGCAGCAATTGTAGGGTAGAACTTAGCCTTCGATAACTTTACTTGTTGTCCGTAAATCTCGTTCTGCTTAAGCAGCGCTTGGTAGGCGGGAACGTTCTCCGCAGTAAAGTTGCTGGTGTTATTGTTGCGAATAAAATCGGTTACTAAACTTAGAGTGTCAATAGCAATTAAACTATCGCTAGGCATTCCTGCTAATGCCTTTAGGTAGTTTAGTTGAATATTTACTCCATTCTGAATAGTTTGGCGGGTTACCTCAAGGTTTGCTATGGAAACCTTTAAACGGTTAACTTGGCTCTCCTTTATAAAATCGTTTTTATAGCTTAGCTCTGCAATTCGGTGAATTTCTTTGAGATTGTTTATAGATTTATCAACTGTTTGAAGTTGAAGTATTAGCGAGCCAGCCTGATAGTAGCCCGATGCCACTTCTGCAATAATATCTTCCTCGCTTTTTGTTTTAAGAATCGAGTACAATTCCTGTGCTTTTTTGCTTGTTTTTAATCCAACCCAGTACGATTGGCTGTAAATAAGTTGAGTAACTTGAACTCCCGCACTAGCAGTGTAAAGTGCATCTATGCTGCCAAGCTGGTCAATCATTCCAGTTAATTGGTCCTTAATATCCTGTCTAACATCAGCACTTACGCCGTCGTTAATCATCATATCCAGGAAACCACCAATTTTGATAGATGCCGAATCGGATATTCCAATGTCTGGTAGCTTCATTTTACTGTAACTTCCTGATGCCTCCACCTGTGGTAGGCCATAGCCAATGGCCTCTTTGCGCATGTAATCAGCCTCCTTGCTCTGAAGTTCCGATTTTTTAATGTCTCTACTATGCTCAAGTGCATAGTTAACAAGACTAGTAAGCGTTGTTTGCCCGCTTGCATCAACACAAAGCAGTGTAAGTCCTAGAACTGAAAAAAAACTTAAAACTTTTATTCTCATATTATTAAATTATTTGTTCTTTACTTTATTTAAAAACCGACCAGTCGGTATGTTGTTGTGTTTTAAAAAAAGGCTAATGCCTTTTTATGTTTTAAACTTTGATACTATGGTATAGCTCAAGTAGTTGCTTAGAGTGCATTTCTAAGGCATAGTCAATCGATCCTCCTAGCATTGTGTTTGTTACTATGCTTGTTCCAATGGCCATAAAGTTCATTGCCATTATTTCAGAGTTAACCTTGTTTGAAACCTCACCATTCTTTTTGGCTAGTTCAATTGCATCAACCCAAATACTTTGCTCCTCATTGTAAAATTTGCGCCCAATTTCCGAAAAGTTTGGATAGTATTTGAAAGCGGCCATAAACAGTGATATGTGCTGAGCAGGTGAGCTTAGGTCTATATCGTTGCTATTAGATTTAAGGTGAATTTTTTCCTTCGCTTTGTTAATACTATTATCAATAAACTCTTTAAGACTAGAGTATTCAATGTGTATTGATGTTCTGTTTTCAATTAAAAAATTATCTACAACTGCCTTAAAAAGTTCTTCCTTGCTGGCGTAATAATGGTAAATTCCCCCTTTAGTAATGCCTGCCGTTTTTATTATGCTGTTAACTGTAACTGCTTCATAGTTGTTGTTCAGGAACATACTGTACGCAGTGTGCAGGATTATGTCTTTTGTTTCTTTCATATTTATTGATTTTGACATCAAAAACCGACCGTTCGGTTTGCAAATATACGTACCTTTTTATATGTTGGTTACGCAATTTGAATTTTTAACAAAATTTAATTTAGCGTTAGATTTTTCATTTGTAATTAGCCGTTTTCATGTTGAACGATAGCGTAGCGTCTTTTGAGTTTTATCGGACAGTAGCGATAAATTATTTAAAATCTGATTAATCTTATTAGTTTTGAAATTATCTAATTAAATCAGAAACCTAAAAACAACCCGTATATGAGTAAACTGCTTGCAACATTATTCTCGTTTTTACTGCTTTGTCAGGGCTCTTTTGCCCAAAGCATATTCGACCAGGTTAACGACCCCTATTTTGGCGAAACCTGTACCAGTATTCTTGTTGGAAAGAAAGCATCAACCGATGGCTCTGTAATTACTAGCCACACCTGCGATGGAAAATATCGTACTTGGATGACGGTTGAAAAGGGTCAGAAGTTTAAGAATGACACAATAACATCAATCTATAAAGGCTTGCTTAAAACCGAGTCGAAATGGGATATGCAGAATGTTACAAAGGTAGGGGAGATTCCACAGGCAAAGGAAACCTTCACATTTTTTAATACTGCTTACCCTTTTATGAACGAGAAGCAGCTGGCAATGGGCGAAACTACCATTACTGGCGCTAAAATTCTGGTTAATGAAAAGGGGATGTTCCTTATTGAGGAGTTGCAGCGAATTGCCCTTCAGCGTTGCACTACCGCCCGCGATGCCATTCAACTTATTGGAAAGTTAATTAAGGATTACGGTTATGGCGATTGGGGCGAGTGTATTACAATTGCCGACAAGAAAGAAGTTTGGCAAATGGAGATTTTTGGCGAAGGTCCCGATAAGATTGGTGGTGTTTGGGCTGCTCAACGCGTTCCCGACGACCATGTTGGTGTTTCTGCTAATATCGCCAGGATATCTACAATCAACCTAAAGGATAAAGAGCATTTTATGGCCTCGGAGAACGTTTTTGAGGTTGCAAAAAAACTGAACCTATGGGATGGAAAAGAGCCATTTAAGTTCTGGAAAGCATACGGTAATGTGAAGAAGCCCTATATGATTCGTGAGTTTTTTATACTAAACACCTTAGCTCCTTCGCAAAACTTAAACATGGAGATGGAAGAGTTGCCCTTCTCTGTTAAGCCTGATAAAAAGGTATCGGTTTACGATGTATTGGCTCTTTACCGCGAAACCTATGAGGGTACAAAGTACGATATGACCCAGAATATGAAGTACGTTCGCAAAAAGTACAACGATAAGCGCGAGGTTATTAGTCAGGATACAGTTCTTTCGCCAATTGCACATCCCTGGTTAACAGGTCCCGAGCGCAATATGTTGAATTTCCTAAAGGATGGTACAATTAATTTTCAGCGCACAGTGGCTGTGTCGTGGTGCTCGTACTCACATATTGTTCAGTTAAGAGATTGGTTGCCCGATGAGATTGGAGGACTTGCTTGGTTTTCAGTAGATAATCCTGGACAAAGTCCCCGTATTCCAATCTTCTCAGGAATTACTGAACTACCCGATTACTTTAACTATTGTGGACAGAAACGGTACAGGGATGATGCCTTGCTATGGCAGTATCGCAAAGCCAACAAGTTAGCAACTTTGGCTTGGCAAGAAACAAAGGATGATGTGATTGGCGAGGTGAAATACTTTGAGCAAAAGGTAGAAATTGAGTCAAAAATGCTTGAACAACAGGTTGATGCATTGCTTAAAGCAGGAAAGGTTGATGAGGCCAAGAAACTGCTAACCCATTACACCAAGGACTTTACTGGTGCAACCATTTTGCGCTGGAAAGAGCTGGAAACATTCTACTGGAATAAATTTGGAATGGGATTCTAGTTTATGATACTGTTAACCCTGTCAGAGTTACAAACTTTGGCAGGGTTTTTTATTGTTCTATTCTTAGCCAGAATGAGCTTCCGTGTTTTTCAACCTCATTTAATGTTGGATGACTCCAGATAGGATTTAGTATTTGACTTAGTTCTTCGTCCCTACTTATAAAATAGTTTGGAAGGATAGGCTGGTACCGTTCGCTGTTTGCTATAAGGTATATTGCCAATCCGTATTGTTCGGAATAAAATCGCTCGCACATAAATTCGGGATAATCGTAGGGTAAGTATATGTCATGGATATGGACAATAACACCCTTTGCTAATCTTGGTAGAACCTCAAGGAAAAACACCATGGAGTCCGAGTTGGGGAGAATTCGGTGCGAGTTATCAATAAATAGTATATCGTTCTCCTTTAGCGATAGAATTAAGTCAAGGTTTGTGTTTTCAAAAGGTTCTCTAATCACAACATCTGCAATGCTATCAATTTCTGTGCGAGGTTTAGGATCTATGGAAATAATTTGAGTGTTAAGGTTATTCTCCCTAATGGCTTTAAAAGCAACTATTGTTGAATTACCCGAACCTACCTCAATATATTTTGATGGTTTATACTTCGAAATCATAGTGTAAATGCCCACAATATCAAGTCCAGGAAGGTAACCATTGTTATATACTGGTTTTGTTGTGTCTGTTTCAATACCTGAAATTTTGATATTTTGAAGTGTCTCCTTATGTTTTAAAGAGTATTCTAAAATCTCTGCATATAGTGCTCTGTTTTTATTTATTATCTCGTAAAGAATTGGATGAACATCTTTACCTTCCCATTTTCTAGGTTTTAAGTTGACCTTATACTCAAGGAATAGAGTTTGGAATTTGGGCGATAAAAATCTGTAGATATTTTTTATGGATTTTTTAATTATTCTCATGCAGTTGTGTTGATTTTAGGGAATATTGACCCTTTTTAGGATAATCAAATCATCATCTTCATAAATATTCATGTACGATTTGTTGGCTATTAGTTCGTCAATTTTCGCAAAGTAGGCTTCCTTCGATAATGGCCAGAACCCAATATTCTTCGTTAATGCAATATATTCTGCATTGTTGATGTATGAGAAATGGTAAAGGTTTTCAACCGATACTATGTGTGATGCCAGCCTAGAACTTGCCGAAACGCTATTTGCATTGGATACTAATTCTAACGCCTTTTTAACTTTCCGAACATCAACCTCTGGTATGTAATGCCTTTTGGAGTAGAATTTTGTATTCTTTGAGTCGTACCATTTTGATGCTCTGCTTTCTATGGTTTGAATGTTTGCTCCAAGAGTAACTAATGAAACTGCAATTCCAATTGGAACTCGCCACTTTGTGCCAATTTCTTTCAGTGAATCAATAGCAACAAGGCTTAGAATAGGAATAAATTCTATTGAATATTGACCGTTTATGCCCCAAATACCATAGTCGTCCGATAAAAATTTCTGTCCAAAAATTGGAATAAGCATGACGAGATAGGACGGTTTAAAGAATAGAAATATTCCACCAGAAAGCAAAATCATTAGGTGAGTCTCAATTTTAACGGATTCGTAAATAGAATCGGGGTTTGTGTTTACAAATAAAAGTTTGAAAACTAGTTGGGGTTCTTTTATGAATGAGTAGATGATTTGAAAAACTGAATCGCCATATTCCGAGTATCGGCCTAGTTGATGATTGCTATCTGCTCCCTGCAGGTAAGGCATCACTAAGAAAATGATTATGATTCCATAAATCAGGCATAAAAATGCAGCAGGAATCTCGAATTTAATATAATCGTAAATGCTGCGTTTGTTCTTTAGCATAAAACCCAATAGAATGAAGAATAACCATATTGGCATTGTCTCCATTGCTATTGCAATCAAAATCATTAGTACTGTTGATAATTTAAGATTCCTTTTTTCTAAAAAGTAGATAAGCCAAGGAATCATCATACTTCCTATAACGTTGTTGTGGAAGTCGAATGATAGCGCGGAGTAGATACCCCATATTGAGAAGAAGTGGAAGATGAAAATCAATGGTAGTGAAGTGTTCCCCTCGAATTTTAGCTTTGAGTATTTGTAAATTCCTAATCCTCCTAATAGAACGGCAATAATTTGGATAATTAGCAGTGTATAACTTCCGAAAATGTAAAAGAATGGAGTGTAAAGGATTGTAATGGGGGAGAAGTGTGTGGCCAGAAAAGGCATTGTTTTGCCTTGGGCATCGAGGGTGAATGTTGCGTTATTGAAAATTGAGTAATTGTATAGGGCGTTATTAAACATCCCTAAATCAAGCGCATATGTTCTGAATTGGTAATGATTAACTAGCGATATTGAGCAGTATATCAGCGCAAAAACAAAGAATATTAATGCGGCATACTTGTCGGTTTTGCTGAGTTTAATTTGCATCATTTATTGTAAGACTCTTGTTTAATGCGAATGCAAGTTTAAATTTCTCGGAGCGAGTAGCCTAATTTTAGTAGATTTTCGGGTTTGATAATTTCCTGGAGTCTTTCCTTGTCAATCAACTTTAATTTTGCGTTGGCTTCAAAAATGTCGATTTTGGATTGGCGCATCTCGTTGGCAATAATTGCAGCCTTGTTGAATCCAATAAATGGAAGTAATGCAGTTGTAATTGATGGATTGCTTAATAGTTGTTGTTTGGATTTCTCAATATCAACCTCAATGCCATTCACTAGATTTTGAGCAACGGTATTGTTTGCTGCAATAAGCAATTTTATAGATTCCAACAATGCGTGACCAATGGTCGGTATGTAAGCATTTAAGTCTAGCGTTCCTTGTCCCGCCAAACCAGAAATTATCATATCATTTGCGTAAATCTTATGGGCAACGCTAACCACAAACTCAGGAATAACAGGGTTAACCTTTCCTGGCATTATTGAACTTCCCACTTGCTTTTTCGGAATTGAAATGGAATTGCCTCCAATATCCGACGCTAGTAACCTTAAGTCCGAAACCATTTTTTCGAGGTTTACTGCGTGGGCTTTTAGAATTGCATGAACCTCCACAAATGAGTCCAGGTTTGCGGTAGCATCGTTAAGATTTTCACTACGGGTGAAAGGGAACCCTGTTAGCATTTGTAAATGCTTGGCAACCTCCATAACAAAGTAGCGTGGCGTGCCAACTCCTGTTCCTATTGCACCACCTCCAAGGTTTACAACCTTAATACGTTCAAAGCATTTGGAGACTCGCCACCAATCGCGCGATAAGGCCTCGCTGTATGAACTAAATAGTTGTGCGTAAGATGATGGAACGGCTGCCTGCATTTGGGTGCATCCAATTCGTAACGAGTTCCGATGGTTTTTCTCAAGATTCTCAAATCCAGCACGTGTGTTGTTGATTGATTCTTCCAAGAGAACAAGTAACCTCACGGCTGCAATCCTTAATGCTGTAGGAACAACATCGTTGGTTGATTGGAATATGTTTGCGTGCTCAATTGGGTCTATAATATTATAATCACCTGCATTATGTCCAAGTTTAAGCAGCGATGCGTTTGCAATAATTTCGTTAACATTCATGTTTATACTAGTTCCTGCACCTCCTTGAATAGCAGGGACAATGAAATGGTTGAAATAATCGCCGTTATGAACTTCGGTAGCAACGGATGTTAGGGTTTCGATGATATTGTTGGGAAGAAAGTTAAACTCCTTCAGTTTTAGTTCTGTATCATTCTTGGCCGTATGGGCAAACTCGTGGTAGGTCATATAGCAAGCCTGCTTAACTAATCCCATTGCCTGGTACCATTCCTTGTGGAATTGACTATTGTCGGGAAAATTTTCCCGAGCTCTTAAGGAGTGTATTCCATAAAGGGCATCTTCGGGAATTTCCAGTGAACCGAGGTAGTCAGACTCTTTACGCATCATTCCTGCTTGTTACTTGCTAACAATTTCAACTTGATATAGCTTGGGCCAGTTTTTCCCTGTGACAAATATTTGCTTGGTGGTAGTGTCGTATGCAATACCATTTAATACATCTTCGTTGCCCGTTTTATCCGAGTTTTTAAGGATTCCAGTGAAGTCAATTTCCGAAACAACTGCTCCGCTCTGTGGGTCGATTATTACGATACGATTAGTAGTGTAAACGTTTGCCCATATTTTACCGTCGATATACTCCAGCTCGTTAAGCATTTTTTGTGGGCCATAATTATCAAACACTTCCATTTTTCTTACTTCGCTAAAATTGTTTGGCTCCATAAAGTAAAGAGTGTTAGAACCGTCGCTCATAACAAGTTCATTTCCGTTGGTTGTAAGCCCCCAACCTTGGGTTGTGTAGTTAAAAGTGTGTAGTCTTTTAAAAGTTTCGGCATCGTAAACAAATCCTATTCCGCTAGTCCAGGTTAGTTGGTAAATTTTATCGCCAAATAAAGTGATGCCTTCACCAAAATAATCCTGTTCTAAATTGTTGCTTTGAACTACTTTACCTGTTTCCAACTCTACTTTTCGTAAACTCGATGAGCCATTCTGTCCAGTTCCTTCGTAAAGGAATCCATTGTGGAAGAATAAGCCTTGGGTGTAGGCCTTAGGGTCGTGGTTGAATGTTTTAATGACCCTGTAGGTGTATTTTTTAGGTGCGATGTTTGATTTAAGAAATACACTTGTCGATGCAGTTTGACGTTGCCCATTTTTCCAAGCCGTGGCATTAATCCTGACAGTTCCAAGTGGATATCCTTTTGTTAGAATGGAATAGCTGTATTCTTTTAAATTGTCAACCCTGTTGTTGTTAATGTAAAGTATTACAGAGTCGGGTTGCAGGGTGGCTTCAACTAATTTTATTTCAAGGTTGATTGCTTCGCCGACTGTAATTGTAGTGCCATTGACAGGTGTGTCAATCCGAATTAAATTAATTGGTTTTTCTGCAGGTTTACTTTCTGCTACTGCCGATTGGTCGCCTCTGCCATTCGAACATCCAGCAAATATTAGAGATAGAGAAATAAATGCAATTGTTAAATTCTTCATTTTAAATCGATTTTAAATTATTTACCTTGAAAAAAGCCTTTGTAAAAAGTTCTTTTTTTTATACTGATTAAGGAGTTTCTTTTCCGCAATATGGTCTGGAACGCTGGGGCAAAGCAATTCCCAAACCTTACTCCAGCCAACGAATCCACCAATATTTCTATCATCAATAAAGATATCCACTAAAAGTTTACGGGGTGTTTCGCTGTCCATAACTTCTTCCGGATGATTGCGGTTAACGGCATAAAATTCTACACCGTTACCTCGGCAGAACTCGACTGCCTCTTCTAACGATTTGCCCTCACGAACAGTCCACATAATCAATACAAATCCTCGTTTCTGCAGTTCGCGTAAAGTTTCAAAGGCAAATAGCATTGGCTTGCCAATGGCTGGGTAAGCATTTTCAACAATTGTTCCGTCAAAATCAACAGCAATCCTAAGCATTGTTATTTAACTAAATGAGTTTCAAATCTACATCAAATTTGCTAAACAACAAGGGGCAAGGGTTGTTGTTTCTAGTTGATAGTAATATTGCAAAATCAACGAACATCAACAGGCAAATAGTGTTATTTATCATCGGAGTTTGTTCTGTAACCATAAAAATGTAAATTTGTTTGAGTTAAAATTAAGGATATGATTAAACGCATCTTCCGCTTCTACTACGAGGGTTTTAAAAGTATGACCGTTGGCAAAACGCTGTGGATTATCATTCTAATTAAACTCTTTGTGATGTTTGCTATACTTAAGATTTTTTTCTTCCCAAACATCCTGAAACAAAACTTTAAAACCGACGAAGAACGTAGCAACTACGTTATTGAACAGCTAACCAATAACCCTAAAAAATAAACTATGGAACACTTCGACCTTTCGCTGGTCAACTGGTCGCGGGCGCAATTTGCTCTCACGGCAATGTATCATTGGGTTTTTGTTCCGTTAACCCTAGGACTAGCATTTATTATTGCGTTTATGGAAACGCTTTACGTTAAAACGGGCGACGAGGAGTGGAAGCGCATCACAAAATTTTGGATGACCCTCTTTGGAATTAACTTTGCCATTGGTGTTGCAACTGGTATCATTCTGGAGTTTGAGTTTGGTACAAACTGGAGCAACTACTCGTGGTTTGTGGGCGATATTTTTGGCGCTCCTTTGGCCATTGAGGGTATTATGGCTTTCTTCATGGAGTCAACCTTTATTGCGGTGATGTTCTTTGGCTGGAATAAGGTTAGCAAGAAGTTCCATTTAGTTTCAACTTGGCTGGTTGCGGTTGGTGCAAATCTTTCGGCATTATGGATTCTTGTGGCCAATGGTTGGATGCAATTTCCAGCAGGGATGTACTTCAACCCCGACACAGCTCGCAACGAGATGCACAATTTTTGGGAGGTACTTTTCTCGCCAGTTGCAATCAACAAATTCTTACACACTGTAACCTCAGGATATGTGCTTGCTGCAATTTTTGTGATTGGAGTTAGCGCATGGTACATGCTAAAGGGTCGCAATATTCTACTTGCAAAGCGAAGCATAATTGTGGCGGCAGTTTTTGGATTGATAACATCAATATTCCTTGCCTTAACTGGCGATGGTTCGGCGTATCAGGTTGCTCAAAAACAACCTATGAAGTTGGCTGCCATGGAGGGTTTGTATGAAGGTCAGGAGGGCGCTCCGCTAGTGGTTGTTGGCGCTTTAACGCCCGGAAAGCAATACGATGATGATAAGGACCCATACATTTTCCGTATTCAGATTCCAAAAATGTTATCGTTCCTGGGTTATCGCAGTGGCGATGCTTTTGTACCTGGAGTAAAAGATATTGTTGAGGGCGGTTATACTTATGTTGATAAGAATGGTGTTGAAAAGGTTGCCCTATCTGCTGAGCAGAAAATTGAGAGGGGTAAAATAGCCATTAAGGCTCTTGCCGATTATAAAGCAGCCAAGGATGCCAATGATACCGCTGTTGTATCATACAACAGAGCGCTCTTAAACGATAATTTTGAGTATTTTGGCTACGGTTATCTTAATAATCCCAAGAGCATAATTCCAAACGTTCCATTAACCTTCTATAGTTTCCATATTATGGTGGCTTTAGGGTTTTTGTTTATTGGGTTTTTTATGTTGATGCTTTACTTAATTTACTTCCGTCAGTTTAAAATCAATAAGTGGATTTTACGATTATCAATACTGATGATTCCTCTTGCATATGTTGCCAGCCAAACAGGTTGGATTGTTGCAGAGGTTGGCCGACAGCCTTGGGTTATACAGGATATTTTACCAACCGTGGCGGCTGTTTCCAGAATTGATTCAAGTGCCGTTCAAATTACTTTCTTCCTTTTCTTTGTAATCTTCACCGCTTTGCTGATTGCAGAGCTGCGCATAATGTTCAAGCAAATTAAAATTGGACCTAAAGAGGGAGGAAAATAGTTATGGTTGATACTACATATATCTTTTTGCAGCATTATTGGTGGTTAATAATATCGCTGCTTGGTGCATTGTTGGTTTTTCTGCTTTTTGTTCAGGGCGGACAGACGTTAATTTACACCCTCGGAAAAACCGAACTGGAACGCACAATGCTTATCAATGCACTTGGACGTAAGTGGGAGTTTACTTTCACAACGCTTGTAACCTTTGGTGGCGCGTTCTTCGCATCGTTCCCGTTGTTCTATTCAACTAGTTTTGGTGGAGCGTATTGGGTTTGGATGGCCATTCTTTTCTGCTTTATTGTCCAGGCAATTTCGTACGAGTTCCGTAGTAAGCCCAATAACTTTTTAGGTCAACGAACATATGAGGTTTTTCTTTATATCAACGGTTTGCTTGGCACTATTCTGTTGGGAACAGCTGTGGCAACCTTCTTTACAGGTTCGATGTTTTCTGTCGACAAGATGAATCTGACTAATGTAAATAATCCTGTTATCTCATCTTGGGAAACTCCATGGCATGGCTTGGAGGCTGCGCTTAATCTTCATAATCTTGCACTTGGATTAGCAGTATTCTTTTTAGCACGAACACTAGCCATTCTTTACTTTATGAATCACGTTAACCATAATGCTGTTTTTGAACGTGCAAAAAAACATCTGCTATACAACGCGTTGCCATTTGTTGTTCTATTTTTAGTTTTTGTAATCTGGTTGATGTTACGCGATGGCTTTGCCGTAAATCCTTCCGACGGAACTGTATTTATGGAGAAGTACAAGTACTTGCATAACTTAATTCAAATGCCTGTTATCTTGATTGTGTTCTTAGTAGGAGTATTGCTCGTGCTTTGGGGTATTGCAAAGTCTCTAATATCAAACTATACAAAAGGAATATGGTTTACTGGTGCAGGAACGGTTCTTGCTGTACTGGCACTGTTCCTTATTGCTGGATGGAACAATACAGCGTATTACCCCTCAACATTCAACTTACAGCACTCACTAACCATTTTTAATAGTTCATCGAGCAAGTTTACTCTTACCGTGATGAGCTTTGTGTCGCTGTTAATTCCGTTTGTTGTGGCTTACATCTGGTATGCATGGAAAAGCATCAATGTTAAGCAGATAGATGAGGATGAGATGAAATCAGAATCGCACGTTTACTAGGAAGAAATGGATAGAGTGCTTGGAGTGCTCTAAAGTGCCTAAAGTTATTTGTAAAATAGAGATTCGTTGAATTAATTAAATGATAGAATGATGAAATATATATCAGAGATATTATGGTTGCTGAGTTGGCCTGTGCTTATGTATGTGAGTTATCTATTAACCGTTTGGGCCGTTAAGCGCTGGGAGAAAAAACAACCCGAGGAAAATGCTTAAATTTGCAAGGTTCAATTTCTAGCCTCTTATCTGATGTGTGAAATCTAGTGTCTTTTATCTGTATTGAATGATTAGCATTTACCGAATAATAAAGTTAAACCGAATGATTAGGAGCAATAGACTAAAGTTGCTCCTAATTTTTATTGCGCAGCTGTTCAATAAGCGTTACTACTCTGTAA
>CAZTVB010000010.1:5340-18648 GCA_964616315.1 uncultured Rikenellaceae bacterium | reverse complement strand
GACAGGATTATCTATTAGAACAATTAAAAGTAGATGGAAAGAGATAATAAAATAATCCAGATATGAAGGTGCAATATATAATAGAGATAGAGAGAAGAGAGACATCTATACCATATTGCACCCTTTTTTTTAATACTCCCACTCCCCATGACTTACAGGAAACCTATTCAGTTCTTCTTTGTAAGTTTTCCATTGAGGGAGGAACTTGTCGAGGTAGGCTTGGAAGTGTTCGTTATGATGCCGTTCCAATAAATGAATCATTTCGTGAACTATAATGTACTCTAAGCACGATAAGGGCTTTTTTGCCAACTCTAGATTTATCCAAATGCGTTTGTCCTCTATATTACAAGTTCCCCATTTTGTTTTCATCTGCTTTACAGACCAATCATCTACATGAACGCCTATTACTTTTTCCCATCGTTTTATTATGGGCTCTATTTCCCTTTTTAGTTGAGTTCTGTACCATTCGTTTAAAATCTCATTTCTTTTCTCAACCGAAGTATTGGGCCTAACATAAAGGTCGATATAAGTTTTCGTTTTAATCTCAACCCTATGTGCGGAGTTGTGTTCCGTAACTCTTAATAAGTATCGTCTACCTTGAAAGTAGTGACTCTCCCTATCTACAAATGCTCTGGGTGATTGGCGTTCCTGATTAGCAAACTTGCGTTGATTCTTTTTAATCCAAGGAATTTTCGAGATGGCGAACAGTTGAATAGCATCATCGGTAACATCTAAAGGAACTGCTAAGCGAACCCTACCCGATGGTGGATATACCGAAAGGTGCATATTCTTAATGTCTTTTCGGACAATATCGATGGTAATATCGTTCAGGACGATTTGTTGCATCTACTAGTACTCCCTTTGATTTGAAATCAACTCGAATAGTCGTTTTACCTCATCTTCATTCTCAATGCCATGTTCTTTAAGGACTTGCTTAATGGTAATCTCAACTTTTCTTCGTTTAATGTGCGAACTCCTCCAATCGTCATCCTTGGTGTATCGAACTTGGCTATCCATTGCAATAGATAGTTCTTCATTTTTATCGAGGTTGTCGTACAATGCCTGGAGTGGTTTGGTGTTGATTTTCTCGGGATATTGCTTCTTTGTATTAGGTTGTATCTCCTTTGCTAGTTCTTCGTATTTTTTCAGCAGTTCCTCGTACGATATAACCCCTTCTTTTCTTAGCCGAATTAACTCAAGTAGTAACACACTCATTCGTTCATAATATGCTGGGTTAATAGGCATCTCCTGAATGATGGTTCTTCGCATATTATTCTCAATGGTTTCGCTCATTGCTGTTCTGCTACTCTTGATTGAATGAGGGAGTTTATCTGTAGCATCATTAATACCATTTTCAACGATTAGTTGAAGCAGTGTCGATTCGCCCAAATTCGATAGCATTCGACTTGGGTCGGCTGTAAGGTACATATCCAACATCTGACGCATATCGGGTTCGTATTTCTTTAGGTCGATATAGTCGGAGCTGTAGTGCTTGATACTGTTGCGAAGCTCTGTGTAGTAGTTTACCTTATCCTTAATCTTATCAGCTTCTGCTTGGGTATAACCAGCATCTAGTATTTCTGAGGCAATATTATTGTATGCTCTTATAAGGGCTACCACTAGTTTATATAGTGTTAACCGCTTTTCTTCATGCTCTTTTAAATCGTCCTTGTTCGATGGGTCGCCACAGAAGTAATGATAGTACTGCTCTAGTTGCTTAGGCTGTGGGACATCAAGGCATAGTTGATGTAAGGCCTCAATAGCATCTTCGAGTCGTTCTTTTGCCTTTTCCAGCCTATTGGTAAGTAATCCCTTAACATCTTCGGGGTCGAATCCATCAAAAGCATCCGAAGTGTAATCGGTAATGGCTTTATTAAGGTTTTTGAGCAGGCTCTGATAATCGACTATATAGCCAAATTCCTTATAGTATGGGTCGTTCTTTTCCTCCTTACCAAGTCGGTTTGTTCTGCAAATTGCTTGAAACAAACCGTGGTCTTGCATCTGCTTATCGATGTACAAATATGTGCAATGGATAGCATCGAAACCTGTTAGCAGCTTATCCACAACTATTAGCAACTGCATATTGGCGGGTTCTTCCTTGAACTTTTTCTTGGCAAATTTCTCAAAAGTTTCAGCATCTTTAAAACCATAATCTTTTAGCATTCTTTGATAAATCTCAAATTGCTCAAGTTTTTCGGTTTCTCCCTCACCAGTATCCTCTGTTTTAATTGAACTTTCGGTTGGTTCGAAACTGGTTATAATAGCACATTTTTTAAAACCAAAACTCTGGAAAATCTCATAGTAGCGACAAGCCTCATAAATACTTCTAGCAACAAGCATTGCATTACCTCTTCCATCCCTTAGCCTAGGCTTTGTAAGGAAATCCTTCTTAATATCAAAAACTATTTTTTCGAGCCTACTTTTAGTGCTTAAAACTTTCTGCATTGTACCCCATTTCTGCTTTAGTTCTGCCTTTGGCAGGTCGTTCATACCCTTGGTTACTATTTCGAACCATTCATCAATCCCTTTTTGGTCGTAAACGTGTTGGTCTACATCCCTTGCTTCGTAAAGTAAATCAAGAATAACCTCGTCCTTTACGCCCTCATCGAACTTGTAGGTGTGGATATACCTGCCGAAAACCTCTAGGCTTTTCTTCTTATCCTTTTTGAGCAATGGAGTTCCTGTAAATCCAATAAATATGGTATTCTCGGGGAGTATTTCTTTCATAGCCTTGTGCAGTTCACCGCTTTGAGTGCGGTGGCACTCATCGATAAACACCACAAACTCGCCAAAAGGTTTGAAATCCTTGGATAGTTGAAGCTCCGCAATGAAATCCTTGGCAGTAGAATCATTCTTGCTGCCAAACTTATGAATGAGACTGCAAAGTAAGCGTGGAGTTGTTTGACAAATCCGAGCCATTAAATCAGCCCCACTTTTAGTACGAACTATAGATTCACCAACACCAAGGAATACACCCTCTATTTGCTCGTCCAATTCAGTTCTATCGGTTATTATTAGCAATCTGGCTTTAGGGTTATTTTCAAGAATCCACTTTGCCAGCCATACCATTGTTAAACTTTTACCGCTGCCTTGGGTATGCCAAATTATTCCACCTTCCTTTTGAATGATGTAATTCTGGGCGTTCTTAACCCCAAAGTACTGGTTTGGGCGACAAAGTTTCTTTGTGCCAAAATCAAAAATTACAAAGTTGTGGATGAAATCGAGTAGCCGCTCCTTATTGCAGAACTGAAGAATATGCTTATCGAGCAGTATCTCACCCTCGGAGTATGGGCTATTATCCTCCTTCCATTTTAGGAAATACTTCTCCTCTGTTTTGGTTGTCCCATAATACAAACCTTGACTATCGTTGCCAGCCAGAACTACCTGAATGGTTGTAAAGAAAGGTTTGTTAAACAGATGCTGCTGATTGCTTATGTTTTGCCTAATACCCTCGGTAGCCGAAACGCTAGCCTTTTTAAGTTCAAGCACACCAATGGCAATACCGTTGATGTATAGAACAATATCGGGTCTACGCTCTTTGGCGTTTTTTATAGTAACCTCCTGAGCAATGGCAAAGTTGTTATTGTGTGGATTTTCCCAATCTATAAAATGAACCGTTTCGGGCTTGCTAATAAGTTCGGCTTTTTTTGGTGTACCGTATCGAAGCATTGAGTACACCTCTTTATTGGAGGTGTAAAGGTCTTCGGTGGAGTTTATGGTTGCCTCTTTTTTTAGTGCAAAAATTGCCTTGTTAATCAGCTCATCGCTGTATTTATTGGTTTTCCTCAGGTACTTTCTTAGTTCTTCTTCCTCAATATTGCTATTATTCTCACGCTCCTCCCAATTACCAAGATAGCAGTAACCTAGCTGTTCTTGAAACAGCCGAACGATTCTGTTTTGGGTTTCTCGTTCAATTTGGCCTACTTTGCTCATGGGTTAAAGATTATTTAATGAATTACATAGGTTTTTAAGAGTATTGATTGTTTCTTCTTCATTTTCTTTTGTTACCCAGAAACCAAGCCAATCTTTATCATCATACCAAATGAAACCATTGGTGTTTAAGGTTTGCTTTATATCATCAGGATAATCTTCGAATGCTAGATTCCCTTTGCTCTTTTCGAACCTTAATTGATAGTGATGTGGAAATGATTCTCTTATTCCTAAATAGTATATTTTCAATGAATAATTTATTCTATTAATACATAGATTGTTTAAAATGGCATAAGAGTAATCTTCACCGTTTCTAACCTCAATGTGCTCGCTATTAAGAAAAGGACTATAATCCTTGATATCTCTAAGATATTTCAAGTATAACGAATAGGTGTATAACTCTCGTTGGCGATGGTTCTGCTGTGATTGTTTGTAAAGTATTATTTTATGTGGTGATTCAAATCGTATAAAACCCTGTTCGCAATATCTTATTAACTCATGGTTTTTGATTAAATGTTCACGCCAATCGTTAGTTCTAACTTTACATATTTCTTTTAACGATGATACTAAACTGTTGCTATCAAAGTTTGCATCGTCAAAAACACTTTTTACAAAGTATCTTTTGCTTCTCCATTCCTGAACTTCTTCTTTATTTGCTCCAATTGGTGGTAGTCTTAATAGTCTATTCCAACTAAAATCTCTAAAGTTAGTAGTAGAACTCAACAAATTTCTTCTCCATGCCGAAGCCCATATCAAGTAATCTCCCTTAGAAAGAACTGCTCTTTCGAATAAGTAATCTATGGAAGCAGAATCATTCTTCTGGTTGTTGTCAATGGTATTAAATGTAACAATGGAAGAATTCGCATACTTACTAAAACTCTCGAAGTATTTAATATCTGAGTTGTCGTCCCAATTACAATTGGCGTGTTCTTCGTAAAATGAAAGAATTCCAGAAAATTCAAGTATAAATGCAATTTGACCCCTAAAGTATGTTTGTTGTTCTGCCTTCTCAATAATTGCCTTCCATTCTGAACTTTTCTCAATTAAATGAGCTTTAATCATCTCTTCTTGAACTTGCCTTCCTAGGAAGAAATCAATTTGATTGGTTGCGATTCTCAGATAGTTTAGAATATCTGTAGAATATGGAATTAGTTTATCTATGGATTTAATTGCTGCCGAAACCTCAGGAGCTCCATCAATACGACTGTTTTCTGTGAGATTGTGGACAACTCTCATCCATTGGTAAATATCTCCTTTTTTATCTTTATTGCTTATTAAATATTTTAAGTAGGCATAAAATTGAACCCTTTGAGGCAATAGAAGGTCATGTCTTAAAACTTTAATAAATATGTTTTCCTCGTTGAAATAGAAACTGCTATTTAGATGTTTCCTTATAAGTTGGCATCCATTCTCCAAGCAATCGAACGATTCAATTAAACTTGTGATTGTTGGATTGTTTAGTATGCCTAGGTGATTGTAGATGTTATAGGTTAAATTGTCGGTATATCCTTTTTTCTTCCTTGCAACTTGTGTTCCTATGAGAAATTCTAAGTTTTGGTCATATCCATATTGACTGGCATACTCACTGGCAACAATAACCCTGATGAAATTCATCAATTCATCATCAAACGAATTGTCCTTGCTATTGATGTTTCGGTAAACCCAAAATAAATCGGCCCAACTTGTGTCAATTTTATGCGAAAAATAATCTTTGGGAAATACCAGTTTTTCATGGTTCTCAATTGTGTTTTCAACAGGATACTGTAAAAGTCTTTTAGCATCATTACTCCAACTCAACTGCCCAATATGCTGTTCGAATTTTGCCTTAAAATTTTCGAAATATGTGAGGGGCATACCCCTTGCATTCATTTTTATGTACAAATCATCGGTAAGTTGGAAGTCTTTTAAGTTTAAGAATAGGAAGGTTATTCTTGGGTTTTGTTTATCGATAAGCCTAGCGAAAAACTCTTTTTTACCTGCAAATTTTGAATGGATTGCATCGAGCATTGTTAGCATCGACTGTATTGTGGGGTCGCTACTCCACGATAGGTAAAACCAACCACAATTTTGAATAGTTTTTGAAAGGCTGTTGTTTTTATTGTTGTCGGCTGGTAGTAATGAGTCGAGATTTATGTCGTTTGAAATTAGTGCATCGCAGAATTCCTTAGAACTGGGTCTAGTTTCGTATGTAAATTTTGACCTATATATCTTTTTACCATCAATCTCAATTTCCAAGGCTAAATCATTTCTTAGCATTTCAACGTTTCCCGATAGTACGCCAAGATACCAATGTAAAAGAAACAGCGTGGTTAGTCGTTGTTGGCCATCAAGTGGAATAAAAAACGAGGTATTGTCGGTTGTGTTTATGCTGCCATAAACAAAATCCAAGTCTCTGTTTGGTAGGTCTTCTTCTAAGTAAGTGTATAGGGCATCAAGAAAGTTATCTCTAACCTCTTTTTTAGAATCTCGTCCCTGTGCGTAGTCTCTTTGGATAATAGGGATTTCTATACGATATTTTTTTTCAGCAAATAATTGGTAGAAACTTATTCGCTCTCCAGTTCCAATATTTCCCATAGTTTATCAGTTTTCAATAAATTCTTTCAACATCTTTTTTATAGCCATTATGTATTGCGTGGAATCGTTATCGCTCCAGTACATAACTTCGCCAAGTTTTTTAGAATATGACTTGAGGAATACGTTTTTTGTACATATTGGGACAAAAACCCCGTTCATATCGTTTTCAATTATCGTTTTACGTTTTATTGAAAACATAGCATTCTTATAACTTCGGTTTGTTCCAGAGTCGAGCAATGCTAGATTTGCTATACTATCGATATTCTCTGGCGTTTCTGCTTCTTTGAAATGAGCAGTAATATCGGTGTATAGTTTTTTAAACCTTTCATCTAAAATTTTCTCTGATTCTAATTCATGAACTAGTCTTAACGAAAAGGCTTTAGAAATTTCATCAAGAGTATCTATTGCCTCGCTTTGATTCTTTTTTTCTTCATCGGTTGTAAAGCCTCTTTCGCCAGTAAAATATTCAAGTACATCAAGAGCCCACTCTTTTCGTGTGTTTCCTGAAATATCTCTGTCGGTGCGAGAGCGTACATGCTCTATGTCCCATTCTTCATTTTTGTATCTAGAAAAAGGGAATCTTATGTCCGTGTCCTCGGTAGAGAGTATAGTTTGAATATTAAATAGAAGAAGAACCTTTCGCACTCTTCTATTATCCGAATAGGTTAATTCATCTATATTGCACTTAGCTGCCGATGATACATTGATTTCTTTCTTAATCTCTTCTTTTAAATATCTTTCGAATTCTTGCTTTGTTCTTGTACTCGATTCGTGCTTTAATAGGTTAATATCCTTGCCACACTCAATTAGAAATCCTATTAGGTGATAAAAAACTCGGTTGTTATACCATTCCTCAAAGCATAAAAAGTAACGTTTAATTTTCAACCAGAGCTCATCTATATCAATGGGGTTATTCCCATTTTTTATGTAAAAATCTTCATAGAACTTATAGAAGGTGAAGTAATTTTCATCATCTTTTGTTTTACCCTTCATTAAGTCGAAAATATACTCAATACGATTATCGTATTTTATTGGATTGTTTGTGTTGTAAATAAAAAACCAAAACGAATCGTTTTGCATTGTTTTTTCAATGGCATCCCATTCCGATGCAATCTTAATCTGCTTTAGGTAGGTTTCGTTTTTGTCGAAGTTGTTTTTTTGAAGGAACAATGCTTTTATAAGTTCAGCATTGTTAAGAGGTATTTTACCTATGTTCAACCTTGTGAATACCTCTATGGCATACTTATCCGATGTGTTTTCGTCAGTTACATCGTACCAAATTACCTTTACATTTTTACCAGCCTCTTCGTCATTTAAAAGTGTTGTCAGAAAATTAATCTTTGCGTTACCATCTTTACTTTTAAACCAATCGTTTACTGCTTGGTATGCGTTGCAAATATGAAAAAAATCGATGTTCTCTTCGCTTTGGTTTAGGCTACTTTCCGATAGTTCTTCTAGAAATTTTTTGCTACCAAAACGGGTTTCGTAATAAATGGAGTAGTTTTTTTTCTCTAGAGCATCCATTTGTTTTTTGAGACATTGAAGTATGATATAGATGGTTGTTAAGCGTTGCTGTCCATCTATCAACTCCCATCCGTTCTCTTTTTTTGAAACAACAATTGGTTGCAAGCAATAGAACACCTCTTTGTTACTATTCTCGTTATCCTTGCGGAAATTCCAGATATCGTCCAATAGGTTTATTACTTGTCGTTCTTTCCAACGATACCCCCTTTGATATGAGGGTATAATGAAGTTTTCCTTCAGTAAATCGGTTATTGGTTTTAAAATTAACTTTTCCATATTATACCAACCTTATTTTACTCGTTAATAAATTTTGCATTTTCTAATTTAGGTATCCAAATCCAACCCTCACTTTTTGATGTTTTTATTGGTGGTTGTTCCAATTTTTCGTTTTCCTTATCAAACATTTTTGCAATTGTAGCACATATATAGGCATCTCTAATATCTTCTTTTTTCGAGTCAACAACAGGCATGTTGTCAAATTTTCTACATGCCGCAGGATAAGTTTCAATAATGGTAAGTAGACCGCTTTCGTCCTGCCATACTCCGCAACTTTTTATTTTAGGGGCAAACTTGGCAACCACATGCATGGCTTTGGTTGTTTGGCTACCTATCATGTGATTGATAGACGAAAGAGGACTCATCTCTTTTTTAAAAAGAAAAATTTCAGTAGCCCTGAAAAGGTATGGATTAACATTGTAATCTGTTATTTCCTCTTCAAAATATTTTCCAGTTATTAATTCTGATAATTTATCTGAAAATCCCAAAGGGGCATCTATGGCCAAAATTGTCTCGATTTTATCAAATTTTATATTCGAAATTTTACAAAGATTAAATAGTTTGCTCACAAAATCTGATGAAGTGATAGAATCATAGATTAATTTTTTCAAGTTTCCTCTCCACGGATTTCCTATAATTTCTGCTTTATCATTGAGAATAACTATAGCATCTCTACTATCGGTATTATTATCACAATGCCAAGCCCCTACATCCCATCCTATGTAATAAGTGTTGCTCATACCAATCGTATTTTCCCAGTTAGTAATTGCTGCATCATTCCCACCTTAATTTTTCTGTACTTCTCCAGTTTATCCTCCAAGACGTCTATTTCTTCATCCATATCTGAAAGGATTGTGGAAATATGGGTTTGTTCTTCAAATGCTAATGGAATACAAAAATCCATTTCCAATAAGAACTTAAAATGTCTGTTATATCCAGTATTGGGTATTTCTTTGGTTAATAGTAAATAATAAAAAAATAGATTATTGTAGTCATCTAAAGTTGAAATCAACTGAGTCCCATCAGCACCAACTATAAAATTAAAGTTAACGTATTTCAGAATTCGAGTGTGGTCTCCAAAAACGATTATACCATTAATTGGGCAATTGAAAACTTTACTTTTATCGTCAGAATAACCAACAATTGATTTTTTCCCTTGGTCAATAATTGGATACATTCCAGCATCCTCATATTCAGAAGAATTTATTTGGTGTTTTTTTGAAGGATATTTAATAAATATATCTTTAAATCTTTTTACTTCCCACCCCTCCTTAGGTTTAAGCAGTTCCTGCATTGCCCCCTGCTTAATTAGACGTTTCTTGGCAATTAGTTTCTCAAGGCTTTCAATTAGAGCATCGGTATCGGATAGGGCGGTGGCTATGGCGGTTTGCTCTTTGTAAGAAGGTAGTGGTATTTTTACTTGTGATAATAATCTCCCATTAGTCAGTGCTCTTGTTGTATAGGTACTCTTATTTGTTATCTCCTTGCGAACTTGTTGGGTTGAGAAGCTGTACTTTTTATAATTATCAAAAAGTGAATTATTCTTTGGTCTTGCTCTTAATATAAACCCACTAAAAACAGTGTCTTTTACATCTTCAAGCATAACACTCGACACCCCAATCTCGTCTACAGTTTCAGACGTTCTTGTAAAAAACACATCACCTTTTTTGACTTCGTAATTTTTAATTTCCTGTCTAGATAACGTAACCTTTCCCTGAATATCATTAGCATATAACCCATTATTCTTATACACATCCATGTAGTTGACAATGGGAGTCCCTTTGCCAAAGTATTGTTTTTCTTTATTTAAGCCATTCTTAAATTCAAATAAATTTCCAATATGAACGACCTCCCAATCCTCAGGAATAATCCCAATTTCAGTTTCCTTATATCCTTGTTTTACTTCCATACAAATCCCATTTTAGATAAGTGATTATTCACTATTTCTTCGAGATTCTTCGCTTCGTTCAGCATTACAGGCAGAGGAGCCTCGTAACGTTCGGCCAGCTCCTTTATCCTTTGTGTAAGTCGTTGGCTAATACGTTCCATTTCGGTTTTAATGCTTTTCTCAATGCTCGCCATCCACTTATCGTCAACCACCAGCTGTTTTATTTCATCGGTGGTTAGGGTTTTGTATCGGCCAAGAGCCTTGCCATCGAGCGCAATGGTGGCATCCTTAATGGTTCGGGTTAGCTCGGTTAGTTTTTCGGTAAGGCTTAGGTACTGCTCTAGCACCTCTGTTTCCTTGGCTGTTGTACCGTACTCAGCGGTAGGCTCGGCTGCTTGGCTGTACTCCTTGGTTTCCTTTTTGGATTTCTTTTTTGTGGCATTTATCTCGTTTAGCCTTTTCTGTACAGAGGCTCTGTTTACCTTGTCGAAATCGGCAAAATAACCTTCCTCTGCCGTATGCTCCTCTTCTAGCTCTGCAATTTGAGCCGTGATGGTTTCCTTCTGTGCCTCCATCTCCTCAATATGTTTTTTCTCCTTGCTAAAGTATCGGTCAATTACGTATGCTTTAGGAACAAGGTCGCACTCCCAGCCCTTATCTGTTTGCTTACCATTCTTGCCTTCAACCAGAATACGGTAGGGTTCGGCTTTCCAACCATCAACGGCAATAATGTAGCAATCGTCCTGCATCACCTCATTCCAGAAGTTCATTATATGCTGGTACACATCGTACTTATCAATCAGTTTTTTATCGGTGTAGGTACTTAGTGCATCCTCGGAGATATTTGTAATTACCTGCTTGGGTTTAAGTCCAACCGTTAAGGATTTAAGGTACTCGGTGTTTCTAACCTTCCATTCGCCAAATAGGTTGGCCAATTTTTGTGTGAAATCAACAAACTCGGGATGGTGGAATATGGTGTTCTTTATTTCGGCCTTATCAACGTTAAGCAGGCTGTACTTCTCCCTATCGCTTTTTTTGAAAAGTAACTTTTTTAGCGATGGGTAAACCTCCCAGTACTGGTTCAGCGCATCAATATCAGTGTTTGGAATACTGCCTAGCAGGTGTGCCTCAATATCCTGTATATCTTCCTCCTCTTGGTTGTCAATGTACCTTGGGATATTCAGGTTGTAATCGTTTTTGGTGTTGCTAATCTCTGCAATACTTACAAAACGGCTGTACTTGGGCAGCTCAATCTGCTTATTAAAAACATCGGTAATTTTATGAATATCCTGTTCACGTAGCCTATTCTTATTGCCATCCTTTATGTATCCCTTGCTTGCATCAACCATAAAGATACCTCTTTGCTCATCGGGGAGGTCTTTGGTTGCCTCAGCATTCTCCATATCCACCACAATAACGCATGCAGGAATTCCTGTGCCGTAAAACAAATTGGCTGGCAGACCAATAATACCCTTTATGTATCCTTTCTTTATTAGGCTTTTTCGTATCTCTGATTCTACGTTTCCACGGAAAAGTACACCATGAGGAAGTATGCACGCCCCTTTACCAGTACTTTTAAGCGATTTAATGATATGCAGAAGAAAAGCGTAGTCGCCATTTTTTGCTGGTGGTATTTTGTCGGGTTCAAACCTCCCAAAGATATCGTTGGCAGGGTCGAATCCATCAGTCCAGTTCTTGGATGAGAACGGAGGATTTGCAACCACAAAATCGAATGTCTTTAAATTGCCCAGCTCGTTCCTATGCAGAGGGTCGGAGAGGGTACTTTGCCCTTTCTCAATAATGGCTTCGGGGTTGTTGTGGAGAATCATATTCATTCGGGCAAGAGCAGCTGTTACAACAGTTTTTTCCTGTCCGTAGAGGTTCACTTTGGTTTCGGCCTCCTCTGCTACTTTAAGCAGTAGCGAACCCGAACCACATGTTGGGTCGTAAATGGTTTGCTTCTCCTTGCTTTCCTTTTTAACACCAATAACTTTTGCCAACACACGGCTAACCTCGGCAGGGGTATAGAATTCACCTTTACTTTTCCCGCTCGAAAAAGCGAAAAAACGCATCAAGTATTCGTAGGCATCACCAAGAATATCATCACCTTCAGCTCTGTTCTTGCTAAAATCGAGTGCCTGATTCTCAAATATGGTAACTAGGTCGGTTAGCTTATCAACCATTTCCTTACCCTTGCCCAACTTCTCCTCGTCCTGAAAACTGATTACATCGATAACGTTGACAAGGTCGTTCTCCTTTGCAAGGGCACTTATGGCTATATCCATTTTTTCGCCAATATCCTTTTGCCCTTTAAGGGCAACCATATCCTTAAAGCTGCCCCCTTTGGGAATCTTTATAAGCGCATCGGGGTCGTTAGCATACTTATCGGAAACATACTTAACGAATAGCAATATCAACACATAGTCCTTGTACTGACTGGGCTCCATAGAACCTCTCAGTTTATCGCAACTTGCCCAGAGTGAGGAGTATAACTCGGATTTCTTAATAGCCATTTTTCAAAAATTTGACCTAAAAGTAATAAATATCGACCTATTTTGTGGCTCAGGTGGATTATTGTTTTGATTAAAATATTACTAATTTTAAAATAAATCGCCTTAAAAGATTGATGTTAAAATTAATTTGAAAGTACGCCACGGAATGGCCGAGTGTGAATTTATTTTTGAGATAAAAAATAGGGATGCCGAAAACTATATAGAGTAGGCTAATATTAATATAATACCAATGATTTCTGATGTTAGAGTAAAAAGCGGTTTAATCGAAGTTTACGATTCAAGCAGCAAGCGTATTTCCTACATGAGTGCGGGTAGCAAAGAAGTAGTGGGTGTTGCTAGCAACTTTTTTGTTGTGGTTAATAGTTCTTTAATTGAAGTATTTGACGAGAAGTGCAAACGAATTTCTTACATGAGTACAGGAAGTAAAGTTGTAAGAGGTGCTGCTGGCAATACTTTTACGGTTAAGAATGGCAATCTCATTGAAACATACGATGAAAAATGCAAGCGAATAAGTTACAAAAGTGCTTAGTGTAACCTCAGTACTAGCAGTAAATATTCACCTTATACGAGGGTGAATATTTACTTTTAATTTCAGAAGAATAA
>CAZTVB010000010.1:0-5330 GCA_964616315.1 uncultured Rikenellaceae bacterium | reverse complement strand
ATTTCGAGCAAATGTCAAAGAGAGAATCTATTTCAAGGTGCAACCTGATTATAAAGAAACTTAGAAGGCAACCTGCAACGTTTAATGAGATTGCCGATTATCTTGAGTTTGAGTCAGATTTACAGGAGTACAACTTTAAAATATCTAAGCGAACGTTTCAGCGTGACCTTGAGGATATTCGCTCCATTTACAACATAGATATTCAGTACGATTTTTCAAAAAAGGTTTACTTTATCGATTATGAGCAGCAGCCTGAGGCTAATGAGAGAATTCTGGAGGCATTTGATACTTTCAATGCTTTAAATATCAGGGACAGACTATCGGACTACATACATTTTGAGAATAGAAAACCACAAGGTACAGAAAACCTCTACGGATTGCTTCATGCAATAAAAAACCTTGTACAAATAAACTTTTCCTATCAAAATTACTGGAAGGATAGAATTGCCCGAAGAACCGTTGAGCCATACGTGCTGAAGGAATTTAAAAATAGGTGGTACTTGCTTGCCAATGATTTGAAGGATAATCAGATTAAAAGTTTTGCATTAGACCGCATGACAGAACTGGAGATATCCAAAAATCGTTTCCCTTTTCCTGCCGATTTTAATGTGAACGAGCATTACAAGAACTGTTTTGGGATTATTAGCCCAAATAACCAAAAAATTCAGGAGGTAATTTTATCGTTCACACCTTTTCAGGGGAAATATATAAAATCACTTCCATTGCATGAGACCCAAGAGATATTAAAAGATAATAGTGACGAGGTGTTGGTGAAGTTAACACTATATATTACACTCGATTTTATTATGGAAATACTCTCCTTTGGCGATAATGTTAAGGTAATTGCACCCGATGATTTAATTGAGGAGTTGAAGAAAACATACCAGAATGCATTAAACCAATACTAATGGAAACAATAGATAAATTGGTTCGTGAACTTAACGGACTGCTTAAAGCTAATGAAATACAGGCAGAAAAGGCTGTTGAACTAATTGAGGAGGCTAAGAGCAAATTCAAGGTAAAGGTTAAGATGTTGGACTTTGCTTTTTATTGCGAGTTAACTCAGTTGTGCGCACATGACGAGAAGTTGAAAGGTGTTAAGGAGCAAAAGTTTGAGTATGCAGCAGAGCAGCGGGAGCTAGAAAAGAAGTGTGACCAGTTTATTCAGCTTAGAAGGCTGTTTAAGGTAAAAAAATCTAGTTTTTTCTACGAGGAAAAGTACTTGGTGTTTTTCTTTATGGGCAAAACACCAATTGATAAATTCTTTAAGGAACTACTTGCGGAATACAAGATATAGTGCTATAAATGAATGATTTGGCAGAACAATATCTCAACCAAGGAATCTCAAAACTGAGCACAGGCGATTATTCTGGTGCAATTGAAGACTTGGATAACGCCATTGATATTGAACCAAGCCTTGCTCTTGCATACTACCATAGAGCAGAGGCGAAGTCATGGTTGAATAAAGATTTTGTTGATGATTACCTTAGAACAATAGAACTTGCTCCCGAATTTTTAGAGGTATACGATTCGCTGGGAGTGCATTATCTGTCGAGTGGTTTTGCAGATGAAGCCGAGAAGATATATAAAATGGCATTGGAGGTTTCACCCAATTTTATTGATGCCTACTTTGGCTTAGCTAAGGTTTGCCTTGTAAATAGTGATAAAAAGCAGGCGGAGGTATATGCTACTAAAGCTATTCAAGTTAAGCCCTCGGACTTCAGTACACACTTATTCCGTGCTTGGATAAGAGATTTAAGCAATAATTGTGCTGAAGCTTTAATAGATGCAAATAATGCATTGCAATTAGACCCAGAGAATCCCGAAGTGTTAGATTGGAGGGCAAGGATAAAATTTGAACTTAAAGACTTTTCTGGTGCGATAGATGATTTGAATAAAACAATTGAACTATCATACAAGAGGTCGTTTGCCTATTTTTTGAGGGCTTTGTGTAAATGCCAACTAGGTAATTTGCAAGATGGAATAGACGACTTAACCAAGGCACTAGAGTTAGACGAAATGGGTTGGTTTTATTACTGCCGAGCGATTATGTATTTACAGCAAGAACACTATGATTTAGCATTGTCGGATTACGACAAAGTCGTTCAATTGGATGGGGATTTTGCTGAATGTTATCCATATAGGGGTGTTGCAAAGTATGCTCTAGGTGACTTAGTGGGCGCAAAGAAAGATTGGAGAAAATCAGGAATGACTGTCAATCAAGGAAAAGAGTTCTTGCAAAAACTAAAGTGTGGGTTTGATTTTGGGACGTTGTATTAGATTGAATAACGTAACTTTGGAATTATGAAATGAAATTATGAGAGTGCTCCAAGTCATAAAATAAAAAATCAATATTACTATGAGCGATTTGCTAAGAATTGACAATACATCACGAGATTCGATTGTTGAATCGTTAGAGAATTTTGCTAAAGATTTGATATTAAATAAAGTTATTATTATAAATGACTCTAAGTTCTCTATAATTGATATCGAGATTTACTATTGGCATAAGAACCACCCCGATGAATACGCAAAAGGGATTGAGCACACAAGACCATTTGGCGAGTTCGAAATGCATCGGTATGGCGTAGATATTTCGTTAGGGAATAATGAAAATATAGGATTTGGTGGTGTTCTAATTCGAGGCTTATACGATTTGAATGAACTGAACCCTATTAGAAAACCTGATGTAGTTAGGTCTATCTTTAACAGATTAGTGCTAGGAAGCAACCGTTTTGAGTTGATTACTGAAAAAACGCCTTGGATTGAGATATTCAGAAGCAAAAGGTTAAATTTAGGAGTTGCAGATGAAGCAAAAAGTGCATTCGTTGATGCTCCATATAAGTTTATGGCTAAGGATGCGAGCATATTTAAGAACTATCCAGATAAAGAGCAGATTTTTAAATCCTCAAATTTGATGGATAGTGAAGTGTACGATTTACTGGGATACACCCTAAAAAGATGATAGCAGATAGGCAAACGAATACCATTTACTTTTCCAAATTACTTTCGACCAATCCTAAGTATTCTGGAACATACAATCGTATTTTATGTAATCTAAAACTATTCGGATTAGCACCCAAACTGCTGGACGAAACAAAAGATATTTGGGCAAGAGACTACATGCCGATACAGGTAAATGAGGATAGGTATATTCAGTACCGATACGAACCCAACTATTTGAATGATGCGTATGGTCAGTCAATAAAGTCTATCCCTGATGCTATAATGAAATACTTTAAAAAGGAGATTGTTAAAACCGATATTATTATTGATGGAGGTAACGTGGTGAAATCGTCAAATTGCGTTATTATGACCGATAAGATATTTAAGGAGAATCCCAAGTACACTAAAGATGGACTCATTGGTGAGTTAAAGGAACTGTTTTTAGTTGATAAAATAATTATTATCCCTATGGACATCAACGAACCCACCTATGGTCATTCCGATGGTATGGTTCGTTTTATTGATGAGAAAAAAGTCCTATACCAAGGATATTTCGATGGATATAATTCCGATTTTAAGCATGGTTTTTTTGATGAGTTGGATAGGCATGGCATTACACCAATACCGTTAAAATTTGATGTTGAGCAGGAGCATAAAGATAACTGGGCGTATCTCAACTTCCTCCAAACAAAAGACCTCATTCTGATTCCTGAATTAAAGGATGCTGAAGAAAACCAACAGGCATTGACTCAAATTAGGAAGCATTTCTCCGATTATAGTGCCGATAGAATTATTCCCATCAGTATGGATGCCGTGATAAGAAAGGGTGGAGCGTTGAATTGTATTAGTTGGACGGTAAAAGAGTAAACTTGGCGAATATCCACAAAATGCTAATGCATTAGAATTATTGTGGAGGTTGGAATATGGAATGTCGATTTTATCTAGATACTAGCACTTTTATTAGAAACATCAATATCAAAGTTAATTATTTGGCAAAAATTTCTTGCTCTAATCCTTTCTTATATTTCTCAATTAATCCGAGCAGAATTATAATGTTTTTTTCTTCAACAGCATGTCTGTTGAACTGAATTGTTTGATTGTTATAATTATCTCTATTTCCTTTTGTAGATAAAAGTTCTTCGATATTGGTTGGTAGGAAAAAAGATGCCTTTTCGTTCAAATGCCTTTTGTACTCGTTAAAATATATATTGAGTCCAGCAAAATCAAAGTCCCCAAAATGTAAATACTTGTTAGGGATGATTTGCAACCATTTAATTAAGTCTTTGCTTTGTGGGTATCTTGAGACAAATAGGGGGTGATGGCATTCAAAAAGGCCTTTCTGTTTTGCAATAAATCGAAAGTTTTCTGGATTTTCAATTCCAATTACTGTTGCATGAGTGGGTGGTATGAAACTTTCAAAATCGTAAATAAATGTAAAAGTACCCTCTTGAGGTTGAATTGTAATTGGATTGTTGTTTAGAAAGCATTCAAGTGGCTCGTAACAATTAACTAAAAAACCTTTGAATGTTCTTATTGATTTAAGTTTTGAATCTGATGCAATATCAATTGCTTCTGCACGGCTCAAATTCTCGTTTCCATATTTTTCAATATAATTATCTAAACTATCGATACCAAAATGATTCTTTAGGTAAGTTGTAAGCAAATTATTGTTTGAAATGAATATTAGGGTTTTACTTCTACCTTGGATTTGCTTTTTCAGTACTCCATTTTCAATCATCATATCAATGATTGAATGCTTTAGCGTACTTAAAGGAACTTTTTCACCTTGTTTTAATTGAACTAGTTTCTTTGCTATTGAAATTGGTAGTTTCATTCCTCGGAGAATTGTGTTATTATTCGGTTTACTCTAGTAATATCTTTTTCATCTTTCTTTAGCTTATAAATATGCTTAAAAGCTAAGGCATCATTTTCTATAGGTGAACTGTTGATTAAAAGAATATTTCTATCGTTGGCGAATTTTAAAATTCCCCTTACATTATTAGGGTGAAGTTTTCCAATTTCATCCATCATACAATGCAAACGAAAATCTTTAAACCTCTTAGACGCTCCCTCCTTAAAGACATTTAACAACATTATATTGACCATTGCTTTAACTAGCACATCTGTTCCGTCTGAACCAACATTAGAAAGTTTCTCAACCCATCCAGTATCATTAGCATTCTCTTCAATTCTAAATTTTAGTTCAAAGGAGTCTGAAAGTGTAATGTAATCACGCTTTAACTCATTTATTTTCTTGACAAATTGTTTGAGAAGGTCTATTGCTTCTTTATTTTTCTTTTCTTGATTTTCGGAAGAGAATAGGTTTGCCTCACCCAATTCAAGTGAATTCTCATCATTAAATTTCTTAATCAATATAAGAAGAC
>CAZTVB010000009.1:0-18937 GCA_964616315.1 uncultured Rikenellaceae bacterium | reverse complement strand
CTCATAAAAGTATGAGGTTTTTTGAAAATATCATTAATAAAAATTATTCTCCTCTCTTAGCTGCAGATTGTGCTCCAACAGCTTCCATTGCACAACGGAATCCAAGGTCATTAGTTGAAGATGCTTCGTCAAGGAATCTTCTTGTACCTGGGCTTAACCAATAAGCTCTATCGCGCCATGAACCACCTTTATAAACTCTAACACGGTCATTAACCAAAGTGGTCATTGCTTCATTCTTAGCTTCAGCCTTTCCTTGGTCATACATTGCATTGGAGTTTTTCTCTTTTAATGTAGCGCCCTCTATATAGTTTAGTGAAGAGGCAACATCACCATCTTTATAGTTGATATAGTAAGACTTGTTATAGTTTCTACGGTTAGCGGCCTCCTCTTCAGTAACCTCGCGGAAAGGAATTCTTCCTAAACTATCCTTGCGAGCAAAAACACCATTCTCATCATAAGGAGTTTTAAATACGTTACCACGGTATGGCCTAATCTCATCCACATCATCAGAACTTTGTGGACGGTAAACGTCTAATACCCATTCATTAACATTTCCTGCCATACAGTACAAGCCGTAATCGTTTGGCCAATATGATTTTACTGGGCCAGGGAAGGTATTCTCGTCGTTAAGATTACCAGCAAGACCCATATAGTCACCACGACCTCTAACAAAGTTTCCCATCATTTGTCCACGATTCTTTGCTGCTGCATTACGAACGTTATGGCCATTCCAAGGATAAATTTTGCGTTCAACCATACGCTCATCGTAGGTATTACCAACAAGGCCAGAAGCTGCAAATTCCCACTCGGCTTCAGTTGGGAGACGATACTTTGGCAACAAAATGCCATCCTCAAAACGAACAGGACGACCTTCGGGTTGCTCAGGATTTAAACTTGGTAAATTCTCCTTTACTTTTCCAGTATATTGTCCAGCTAAATAAGCATCAGTATTGAAATTATCCTCATTTTTTTGTCCAAGTTCAAGTTCCAAGATACCTTTTTGGACAAGAAGCATTTCATTAACACGGTCACTTCTCCACTGACAATAATCGTTAGCTTGTAACCAGTTGATCCCAACAACAGGGTAATCGTTATAAGCAGGATGACGGAAATAGTCTGTAACAAATGGCTCGTTGAACCCTAGTGGAGATCTCCAAACTAAGGTATCAGGAAGAGCATTCTTTAGTACTTGAGGATAATCTACATAAACTCTTTTTAGCCAATGTAGGTATTCTCTCCAATCTACGTTTGAAGTTTCTGTTTCATCCATATAAAAAGATGTAACAGTTACGCGTCGTGGATTCGAATTCCAATCGTACATAACATCCTGTTCAACTCGTCCCATAATGAATGTACCACCCTCAATAAAAACTAGACCTGGTCCAGCCTCAGGACGCCAATTTGTTACTACCTCAAAACCACCTTCCTCCATTGAGTTATAGCCCCATCCGGTTTTTGATGATTGGTTTGCACCACCACTCTTACCACCGCCAAGCATTCCACAGGAGGATAGCCCTACAACACCTGCAAGGGCTAGAATTAATGTATTATACTTTAAGCTCATAGCCATTATTTTTATCTCTTAAAACAATCTCAAATATATAAAGAATTTAAATCATATCCATATATGTAACGTAAAAAACTAAAATTTCGGACATTTTATGTACCTATATTTTCGTTTTCCCTTTTTATACTCAAAATTCCATCCTAAGGTTACCTCGTGCGACGAAGTTGGTAATCCTCTGAAGCCATACTGGAAAATACTAAAATCATAACTATATCCCATTCTAAAAACATCATCGGCATAGCCCGCCGTAATAATAAATGAATGGCTATTAAAACTCAGATTCTCGCGGAGCCATAATCCAGCAACAACCCTATAGCGTGAAAAGTAAAAACCAATATTCAACTGATCAAAATCACCCTGATGAATGTATATTACGTTAGGCGAGAAAATAAGTTCATCCTTAAACCTATACCATTTGTATAAATTGTAATCGGCTCCTAAGTGAAGTGTGTATTTACGGGGGATGTAGGCCTTGTGATCCATGTACGTTGCTTCCACTGGTTGTAATATATGATGAACGGCAACTCCTCCATAAAAATTATCATAATCTCCAGCAACTCCTAAACTAAAATCGTAATTCCAAGATGTAAATCCAGGGTATTCCTGCGTTCCAGTAACATTTCCTCCAATATCGAGCATGTCAGGGAATACCAATCCCGAGTAGTTCCGAGTTCGCATTATTACGCTGGTTTGAAGACCAAACCTCAAATGTGAATTGTAAGACGGCTGAATGCCATAGGCATATACGACATCAACAGAGGTTCTTGAAAAAATACCTTTTCCTTCAACATCCGAGACAATGTTGAAGCCTATGCCACTCTTTATAGCCTGAATTGTTCTATCGTAACTAGCGCCATAAGTTGTGTAAGGCATGTCCAGTAATGTCCATTGATTTCTATATATTAATCCAAACCGAATATACTTGCTTGCACCAGCATATGCTGGGTTTAAATTGAGGGGATTAAAGAACAGTTGGGAAAAAACAGGATCTTGCCCAAAACTTTTTGAACATGATAATGTTATGAAGAATAGTAAGAATATAGCTAAATGCTTTCTTGTCATTTAAAATATCAAGGCAATGAAAATATTATAATAACAACTACGTTTTTCCGTTTTTATTGTTATAGCTTTTGAATGGTAAAGGTAAAATAAAGTTTTGTTTATTTGCAAAAGAAATCATTTTTCAACAATGCGCCAGATTATAATCACACTGTTTTTAATTACTAGATTTTATTCATCAATAGCACAAGAATCATTACTCCGAACTATTGATTGGTCGACAAAGGATATTGAAAACCATAATTTTTTATGGTTTGAAAATGCCATTTACCCAGATCCATCCACAATGGCTCCATCCTATTTTGAGTTAATTGGACTGGACGAATTAGGTGTTGTTGATGTTGACAGTTTAAATGTTTATTGTGAAAAATGGGAACCTCTGAACGAGTTGGACATAGCAAAAATCACCAATATAAATTCGCTTAAAAATAACACTACAAGCTACTCTGTCTCAAAAGAACGAGGCAAAAGTTTCCTGCAAATTACAATTCCAACAATACGACATATCAACAATAATTTCGAAAAATTAGTTTGTTTTTCCATATCCATTTCTCAAAAAAACACTGCTCAAAAAAATATTGTCAATAAAAATATCTCTAAAACTTCATCGGTACTAAGCTCAGGCAAATGGATTAAGATTAGTGTTGAAAACAGTGGAGTTCACAAAATAACCTACTCAGAGTTACAAAACTCAGGACTTACAAACCTTTCTAATATAAGCGTTTGGGGTAATGGTGGGAAAAAACTTCCGTATATGAACAGCGAACCATCATCCAACGATTTAAACCCTATACCTATATATATTGAGAAGGGTACAGATGAAATCTTCAACCAGGGCGATTACATTCTATTCTATGCAGAAGGGCCAAGGACATTATCGTACAATTCATCTGCAAGCATGTGGACTTTAGAGCAGCATCCGTACACAAAAAAGATACACTATTTTTTAACAACGGATCAAACTCCTCGAATAATTGAAACATCACCCACTCCGTCGGGAGGAGTAACCAATAATGTTAATGCCTACGATGCAATTGTTACTTTTGAGCAAAATGACACCAACCTTGTAAAATCGGGCAGGGAATGGTTTGGAGAATCGTTCGACATTACAACAACCCGGAGCTACAACACAAACCTTACCGACCCAGAAATAGGTAGTACTCTCAAAATTTGGGTTAGAGCCGCAGCACGGTCTTCATCATCCAGTAATTTTCAAGTAAAGGTAAATTCGCAATCGCTAGGATACCTTAGTTTGAATGGTGTGATTATTGGAGATGAACTGGCCGAAGTTGCTTCAGTTAACAGTCAAGTTTACACCACTACAATTCCACCTAGTAATTTAACTGTTGAATTAATTTACAATAAACCAAATTCAGCCTCCATTGGTTGGCTTGATTTTATAACTATTAATGCACGGCAAAACCTTTCCTATACTGGAAATCAATTAATGTTTAGAGATAACCAAAGCGTTGGTATCGGGAAGATATCGCAATTCAGCCTACAGAATGCCAATTCAAATACAAAAATATGGGATATTACTAATATCAACGAAATCAAGCAACTTCAGCCACAACTATCAGGCAACCTATTAACCTTTAAGCAGGAGACTGAGACCCTTAAACAATTTATTGCCTTTGAGCCAAGTAATGCAATGAATGTAACGTTTGTAGGCGAAGTGCCAAATCAAAATTTACTAGGTTTAAACCAACCAGATATGGTTATTGTTACCCATCCTATATTTTTACAACACTCCAACGAAATTGCTTCGCTTCATGAGGAAAAAGATGGGCTAAGTGTTGCCGTGGTAACCAATGAGCAGGTTTATAATGAATTCTCATCTGGAAACCCTGATGTTAGTGCCATCCGAAATCTTATGCGAACACTTTATAAAAGAGCCAGCGAAGAGTCCGAGATGCCAAAGTATCTGCTTCTCTTTGGCGATGGTTCTTACGATAACTTGTCGAATACTCAAAGCAATACAAACTTCATTTTGACTTACCAATCGGACCGCTCCATTAACAAAACCAGTTCCTTTGTAACCGACGATTTTTTTGGATTACTCGATGATAATGAGGGAGAAGCCGATGGTTTACTGGACATTGGAATTGGAAGACTGCCCGTAAAAAACCTAGAAGAAGCCGATATTGTGGTAAATAAAATCAAGAATTACATGAATGGCAATAACAATGGGATATGGCAAAATCAACTTTGCTTTATTGGCGATGATGAGGATGGGAATGTACATATGCAAGATGCTAATACCCTTGCCGAGTATATAGAAACAAACCACAAGGAGTATAATGTTCAGAAAATATACTTTGATGCATATAAACAAATTACCTCTTCGGGCGGAGCAAGTTATCCTGATGTTACTAATGCAATAAATACAACTGTAAATAATGGTGCACTACTTGTAAACTATACGGGACATGGCAATGAACGATGGCTCTCCCACGAAAAAGTATTGATGCTAGATGACGTATTATCGTGGAAAAACTCAAATGCTCTTTCGCTCTTTGTTACTGCTACGTGTGAGTTTAGCCGTTTCGACGATTACAATATGACCTCTACAGGTGAGTGGATTCTGCTTTCGCCCAAGGGAGGTGGGGTTGCACTTCTATCAACCACTCGTTTAGTTTATTCAAGCCCTAACTTTGTTCTTAATTACAATTTTGTAAAAAATATTTTCAAAAGAAATGCCGATGATTCCTATAATACTTTAGGAGATTTAGTTCGTATTACAAAAAATCTATCGGGCACTGGGTATAATAAGCGTAACTTTTCACTCCTAGGCGATCCTGCTCTAAAACTTCGATACCCTAAGAAAAATTTAGAAATACTAACTGTAAACAATACGCCCGTTGCTGAACCAATTGATACACTAAAGGCTCTTAGCGAAATTAACTTAACAGGAAAGGTTTCTTATTTTAATGGTGCTAATGATGAGAATTTCAGCGGAATAGCAACTATTACTGTTTTTGATAAGGCAAAATTAATTACTACACTTGCAAATGACGGTGGTAGTACTATGACTTTCTCCTCAGAAGAAAACATACTTTACAAAGGTAAAGCAACCGTTGAGAACGGGACTTTCTCAATCAACTTTATTATACCAAAGGACATTAACTACCAATATGGTAATGGACGAATAAGCCTTTATGCTGAGAACGACACTGAAACGGCAATGGGTTATAACGAAACTGTTACCGTTGGCGGAATAAACTCAAACTCTGTAATTGACAACAACGGTCCATTAATTAAGATTTATCTAAACGACGAAAACTTTGTAACCGGGGGAATGTCGGATCCAAACCCCAGATTTTTAATTAAACTCTCCGACGAAAGTGGAATAAATACTACGGGTATTGGCATTGGTCACGATATTATAGCCACATTATCTCCACTTAACCAACAGGAACAAAAATTCAACCTAAATAACTACTACCAGTCTGTTATTGATGATTTTAAATACGGAACAATTGATTATCAGATGAGTAACCTATCTCAGGGTTTGCATAAGTTAAAGGTTAAAGCATGGGACATATATAATAACAGCTCTGAAACTGAAATTGCATTCAATGTAACCTCTGGAGAACAACTAAAACTCGAAAACTTTTTTAACTACCCAAATCCCTTTTCTGACAATACATCGTTCTACTTTGAACATAATAAACCTGATGCCAATCTCGATATTGAAATCCAAATATTTAATTTTTCTGGGATGCTTTTGCAACGCCTTTCATATAACGAAACAAACCCAGGGAACTTTAGAATAGGACCACTATCATGGACCGGGAACACTTATACTGGTAACAAATTGGACAAGGGCATTTATATCTGTAAATTAACTGTTAAGTCCTCCGATGGATATAGCGCCAGCAAACACTTAAAAATTATGATAATGAGATAAAACCAACCTATTTTCGCTAAATCAGAACTCTCAATGCAATAATTTATTTAATTTTTCGTTTACGATTTGTTTTGAACAAATCATTAAATTTGCCGCTTAAATTAATTTATATGTTTAAAAGATTTTTCTCAATTTTTGCCATACTTGGCCTATTATTAATCTCAAATGTTTCAAAGGGACAATTTGATGACGATGTTTCGCTGACTGGAGGTTTAAACGCTCTTAAGGTTGCTGTTCCCTTTTTAACAATCGCACCTGACTCTAGGGCTGGAGCAATGGGCGATGTTGGAGTTGCTACACAACCCGATGGTTACTCTCAGCATTGGAACCCAGCAAAGTATCCTTTTATTGATAAAAAATGGGGAGTGGCTTTCTCCTACACTCCATGGCTAAGAAATTTGGTAAACGATATTAACTTATCCTACCTTTCTGGTTATTATAAACTCGACGAAAACCAAACTATTAGCGGCTCACTGCTATATTTTTCGATGGGTGAAATATCTTTTACAACAAATGAACCAACGGCAACCCCTGTCAAGTTCTTTAATCCCAACGAATTCGCTCTAGACCTTGGTTACTCAAGAAAGTTCTCGGATTATATTTCTGGAGCATTGGCATTTCGGTATATCAGATCCGATTTAACTGGGGGTTACTCACAGCCTGGTCAGGCTGCAGCAAAAGCAGGCACAGCTTTTGCCGCAGATGTTGCAATGTATTATCAACACCCAGTTAGGCTTAGTGATAAGAATGGTGAAATGGCATTTGGTCTTAATATTTCCAATATCGGTTCAAAATTATCGTATACCGATGATGACGATAACAAAAATTTCATTCCAATAAATATGAGACTTGGAGGCCGATTGACAATGAATATCGACCAGTATAACTCTTTTTCCGTAATGCTTGATGCCAATAAACTTCTTGTCCCCACCCCTCCTGTTTATGGTACTGTTGGAGGACAAAATGTAATTGTTGCTGGAATGGATCCAAACGTACCAATTGTTCAGGGTATGATACAATCATTCTACGATGCACCCAACGGTATGGAAGAGGAACTTCAAGAAATATCTTATTCTGCTGGCGTTGAGTATTGGTATGCCAAACAGTTTGCAATTCGTGGAGGATACTTCTATGAACATGAAAATAAGGGAAATAGAAAATACTTTACCTTAGGAGCTGGATTAAAATACAACATCTTCAACATAGACTTTGCATACCTAATACCTACTGGAGGTTTCAACAGTCCAATGGCAAATACAGTAAGATTCTCATTATCTTTTGATTTTGAACCTGTTCGCGCAAAAGGCAAAAAAGGATAATATTGGCAGTAGTGAAAAAATGACGTAACTTTATCTTTAAAACATTAAATAATGAAGATAAAAGTTGGTTTTGGGTACGATGTACATCGGTTAGAGGAAGGTTATGAGTTCTGGCTTGGCGGTATCAAAATAGCTCATTCAAAGGGTTCGGTTGGCCATTCCGATGGCGATACTCTTATACATGCAATTTGCGATGCAATGCTTGGCGCAGCCAACCTTAGGGACATTGGCAACCATTTTCCTGACAACGACCCGACTCTAAAAGGAATTGATAGCAAAATACTTCTCAAGAAAACAAATGACTTAATAAGGAGTAAAGGCTATAGTATAGGAAATATAGACTCTACCATTTGCCTCCAGCAACCAAAAATAAAACCCTTTATTGATGAGATGCAAAACACTCTATCGAAAGTACTGCAAATCTCAACCGAAGATATTTCCATAAAAGTTACAACAACTGAAAAATTAGGTTTTGCAGGTCGCGAGGAGGGTGTAGCGGCCTATGCCGTTGTTCTATTGCAAAAAGAATAAGCGTATATGAATGTAGAAAAGGATAATTTCAGAACTCTTGTCCTTGGTGCTAGTAACAAACCAGGCCGATTCTCGTACCTTGCAATTAAAAGTTTAGTCAGTCATAATGTTGATGTTTTTGCGATTGGTGCAAGGACTGGTAATGTTGATGGAGTTGAAATTATCACTCAAAAAACAGACATCGACAATATTCATACGGTTACACTTTACCTCAACTCAAAGAATCAAGCATCATATATCGACTACATTGTTGGGCTTAAACCCAAACGCATAATTTTTAACCCTGGAACCGAGAATCCGGAATTGCTTTCTAAAGCAAGGGAAAATAAAATAGAAGTTGTTTTTGACTGTACGCTGGTAATGCTTAAAAATGGAAGTTATTTCAAATGATTAAAGAGATAAAAAATTTTGATGATTTTGATAAATCCATAAGTAAGCCTGCAGCAGCAATTTACTTTCATTCTGAAACCTGTGGGGTTTGCAATGTGTTATTACCTCAACTCGATGAGATGCTTATTAACAATTTTCCGAAACTCCCACTATTCGTGATAAATGCAAATGAATCGATGGATTTGTGTGGAAAGTTAACCGTATTCACATTCCCCACTTTGCTTATTTTCTTTGAAGGAAAAGAATCACTCCGATATGCCAGAAACATCAATTTAGCCGCACTTAAAGAAACATTAAAACGCCCTTATAACCTACTATTCAACTAAGGTTTTTCGAAATGTGCTTGCACATATGGGTCGCCCGTGATACTATACTGCCAATCTATGGTGAAACTTTTTTTATGAAGCACACCCGTTCCTTGAATGGAATACTCAAAAGAATTGCCAGATATTATTGTAAAAATTGAATCCTTAAGTTCAACAGTAGTTTCAAAGTCCATACCTGCATCATAAAAATTCAAAATTATAAACTTAGTGGAATCATTATCGCCAAATCCTTCAACGCTAACATTATAAAACTTAGGGTTTCCTTGCGTTGTAATTTCTTGAACTTCCCATATCCCTGTAATTCCAGCGGGTCCATCATACCTCTCACAACTCCAAAAAATGGAAATCAATACAACTCCAATATAAAAAATATTCTTTGCTTTCACCTTAAAAGAATTAAATGGGTGAAGGATTATTCCTTCACCACATTATTAATTATACTATCGTCAGCAATATTTGGAATTGTAACTTTAAGTAACGGAGTGCGTTCCATCTCACGCTTAATAGCAAATATAGCCTCGTTATTGCGAGCCCAACTCCTACGTGCAATTCCGTTATTAACATCCCAAAGCAGCATCATTTTTAATCTACGGTCTGCTTCAGGTGTTCCATCTAGGGTCATTCCAAAACCACCATTCATCACTTCGCCCCAACCAACACCACCTCCATTGTGGATTGATACCCAGGTAGCACCACGGAATGAGTCGCCAATAACATTGTGAATTGCCATATCGGCAGTAAAGCGTGAACCATCATAAATATTTGATGTTTCGCGGTATGGAGAGTCTGTTCCAGACACATCGTGGTGGTCGCGACCAAGCACAATTGGTGCTGAAATTTTCTTGTCGCGAATTGCATTGTTGAATGCCTCTGCAATTTTAATACGTCCTTCGGAATCGGCATAAAGAATTCGCGCCTGTGAACCAACAACAAGTTTATTGCGACCAGCCTCACGAATCCAATGTATATTATCCTGTAACTGACCTTGAATTTCGGCAGGTGCAGTTTTGGCGATATTCTCAAGTACCTCCAAAGCAATAGCATCGGTTTTTGCCAAATCGTCAGGGTCAGATGATGCACAAACCCAACGGAAAGGACCAAATCCATAATCAAAGAACATTGGGCCCATTATATCCTGAACGTACGATGGATAAATAAAATCGCCATTAGGTTTCATAATATCTGCTCCTGCCCTTCCACTCTCAAGTAAAAATGCATTGCCATAATCGAAAAAGTACATCCCTTTTGCGGTCATTGCATTTACGGCCTTAACATGGCGGCGCAAACTTTCGTAAACCTTTTCCTTGAAAAGTTCAGGCTTTTCAGCCATCATTATATTTGATTCCTCAAATGATAATCCGGCAGGGTAATATCCCCCTGCAAAAGGATTATGCAGCGAGGTTTGATCACTACCTAAATCTACAGGTACATTATCTTTTACAAGACGCTCCCACAAATCAACAATATTGCCCTGATAAGCCAGTGAAACTGCCTCTTTATTCTCAGATGCCTTGCGAATGCGGGGAATCATTTCATCTAAACTGGTAAACACCTCATCAACCCAACCTTGACTATGGCGAACTTGTACCGCCTTAGGATTTATTTCAGCAACAACACCAACAACACCAGCAATAACAGCCGCTTTAGGCTGAGCACCTGACATACCGCCTAAACCTGACGATACGAATATTTTACCGCGCAAATCGGTCTCGCCAGATTGCAAACGCTTACGCCCAGCATTCATAACTGTGATAGTAGTTCCGTGGACAATGCCCTGTGGGCCAATGTACATAAACGAACCAGCGGTCATTTGCCCGTACTGTGTAACGCCTAGCGCGTTAAAACGCTCCCAATCGTCCTTGCTTGAGTAATTAGGAATCATCATTCCATTGGTAACAACAACCCTTGGAGCATCCTTATGCGATGGGAAAAGTCCCATTGGATGGCCAGAGTAAAGTACAAGCGTTTGCTCATCGGTCATCTCAGCCAAATACTTCATGGTAAGCAAGTATTGTGCCCAGTTCTGGAACACAGCACCATTACCACCGTATGTAATTAACTCGTGTGGATGTTGTGCTACAGCATAGTCTAGATTATTGCTCAACATCAACATAATTGATGCTGCCTGGATTGATTTATGAGGAAAATCGTAAATATTGCGTGCGTAAATTTTATAATCGGGACGGTAGCGGTACATGTAAATTCTACCGAACTCATCTAACTCCTTGGCAAAATCCTCTGCCAAAACGGCATGATGTTTTGGCGGGAAATAACGAAGAGCATTTTTGATTGCCAACTTTTTTTCGTCGACGGTTAAAATTTTCTTGCGCTTTGGTGCATGGTTCACTGAATTATCCCATGATTTTGCAGCGGGGATTTCCGATGGAATCCCTTGTAGTATTTGCTTTTGAAACTCCTCGCGTGTCATATTATTTATAGTGCTTTTATTTTTCGTTAGTAACACAAAATTACAATATTTATATCGATTTCGGACAGCCAAAAAAGTTATTAAAAAACATAGAATAATTATTCAGCATACTTTTTGATTAATAAGTAAGCATATGTTATCCTGTCAAATTTTAACTTAAATTTGAACGATTTGCCGGATAAAAACTAAAAACTAAAAAATACAACTATGAAAATTAACAAAACTTGGATTATTGTTGGGGTTATTGCCCTTTTGGTTATCATTCTTTATTCATCCATTAAAGGTTCATACAACAATATGGTTACTAAGGATGAGGCTGTAACATCGCAATGGGGAAATGTTGAAAACGTTTACCAACGCAGATTAGACCTTATTCCAAACTTGGTTAACACTGTGAAAGGATATGCTGCACACGAGCAAGAGACCTTTACAAAGGTAATTGAAGCAAGGGCAAAGGCTACTCAGGTTAACATCAATCCTCAAAACATGAATGCGGAAAGTATGAAGCAATTCCAAGCAGCACAAGGCGAATTAAGCAGTGCACTATCAAGGTTAATGGTAGTTGTGGAACAATACCCCGACCTAAAAGCCAACCAAAACTTCCTTGATTTGCAAGCACAACTTGAAGGAACCGAAAATAGAATTGCTGTTGAAAGAAGAAAGTTCAACGAAGTTGCTCAAGATTATAATACTTACATCCGTAAATTCCCTAAAAACATTTGGGCAAGTATATTTGGTTTTGAAAAGAAAAACTATTTCGAAGCCGAAGCTGGAGCAGAAAAAGCCCCTGAGGTAAAATTTTAAGAAAAGTCAGATTATTAGGCTATTCGATTTTGTAACAAAATCGAATAGCCTAACTAACAAACAATAAGAGATGAAGCCCAAAGACTACTTTACACCCGACCAACAAAATCAAATTGTTGACGCAATTGAGGAGGCAGAACTCAATACTTCTGGGGAAATAAGGGTACACGTTGATTTAACCTGTAAAGGAGATGTACTCGACCAAGCAGCTAAAACATTTGCATTGCTTAAAATGCATAAAACAAAACTGAGGAATGGAGTTCTGTTTTACCTATCAATCCAAGACCATAAGTTTGCCATTTTGGGCGATGCCGGAATAAACTCACAAGTTCCTGAGAATTTTTGGGAGTCCACTAAGCAGGCAATGCTCGATAAGTTCAAGGAAAACAACCTTACCGAGGGACTTGTAACTGGAATTACAATGGCTGGAGAACAGTTAAAAAAGTATTTTCCATACAAGGATGACGATATCAATGAACTTGATAACAATATCTCATTTGGATAGTGCAAATACTAAATATTCGAACTAATACAGCAGAATACAATGAACAAAATATTTAGCAAAATACTTCTAGTTTTAGCACTATTCGTAAGTAGCCAGATTAAAGGTCAGAATATTCCTGAACCAATGAATCCCCCTAGGTTAGTAAACGATTTTGCAGGATTGCTATCACAAAGTGAATGGAATGCATTGGAAGGAAAACTTAGGGCTTACCACGATACAACATCTACGCAAATTTATGTTGTTATTGTAAACGACCTACTGAGTTACGATGTGTCCGATTTTGCATTTAGAATTGGTGAAAAATGGGGTGTTGGACAAAAAGGCAAGAACAATGGCATTGTTATAGTTGTTAAACCCAAAGTAGGCAATGAAAGAGGTCAAGCATTTATAGCAACTGGCTATGGACTGGAAGGGGTTGTGCCCGATGCAATTACTAACAGGATTGTTGACCAGGAGATGATTCCTTACTTCAAGCAAAACAACTACCTGAAAGGTTTAGACAAAGCAACCGATGTAATCATTGATTTGGCACAAGGACTATACACTGCCGATGAATACAAAAGCAAAGAATCACCTATTGGAGGCATTATTTTTATCGTAATCTTTTTCTTAATAATAATTCTGTCGATGGGTAAGCACAACCGAACAAACTCAAGTTCTTTAGGAAAGAGCGTTCCATTCTGGATTGCAATGAGCATGTTGGGCGGAAGTGGCAGAGGAAGTGGATTTGGCAACTTCTCATCTGGCTCAGGTAGTTTTGGTGGATTTAGTGGTGGCGGTGGCGGCAGCTTTGGCGGCGGTGGTGCTGGCGGAAGTTGGTAATACTCATATCAAAAAATACCAAATAACATAAAAGCCCCTTTATTGGGGCTTTTATGTTTAGAAACTATGTCAACAGAATATTGCGTTAAAATACTGTGGAAAAGTTTTTTAATCAGTTTATTGAATTTATGTTAAATTTGCTTTTAATAAGGAAGTTGTTCCTATTAATGAATTATTTCAGAAAGCCTATTATACTTGAATTACAATGCAAATCATCAACAAATCAATGAATAGAAGATTACCCATAAAATTTCTGATTACGATTCTAGTGCTTCTCTCATCGTTTAGTTCACTGTTTGCCCAAAGTAATTTGTTCAAGCAGACATTTACCGATGCAGAATACTACATTCTAATGCAGGATTACCGCGAAGCCCTTCCTCTGTACCAAAAATTGTATAGAATGGATTCAACCAATGCCAATGTAAACTATAGGCTTGGACAATGCTACCTAAACATTCCAGGGCTAAAGAGTAAAGCAATACCTTACCTTGAAAATGCCACAAAAAGCATTAACCCAAAATATAACGAAGGTTCATACAAAGAAACACAAGCTCCTCCTGTTTCTCTCTTTAATTTAGGAGAAGCCTACATGGTAAACCATATGCTCGATAAGGCACTGGAAGTTTTTTCACAGTTTAAAGAAAGGCTCGATGTTAAGGATATCTATAACTTAGATTATGTAAATCAGCAAATAAAGGCCTGCGAAAACGCTAAGGAGTTTTTAAAAACTCCTATTAGAATTGAAACTGAAAAAGTAATTCCTTTTGCAGAACGAAACAAAAATTGCAACTACCCTACACTTTCGGGCGATAGAAAATCGATGATTTTTACAGTTAAGGAGAAGTTTTATAGTGGAATTTTCCACTGCACCAAAGAGCAGGATAAGTGGAGTACTCCAAAGAACATTACACTTGAACTAGCCATTGAAGGTGAGGTTTATTCAACTGCACTTAACCAAAACGGAACACAACTTCTGCTATTCAAAAACGATGTAACAACTGGTAGTATTTACTACTCCAACTTGGTGAACGGTAAGTGGCAACCAGTAAAAAAACTCAACAACGGAATATCTTCAAAAGATTGGGAAACCTTTGCATCCTTTGCTGCTAATGATAAAACATTGCTATTTACATCAAACAGAAAGGGAGGACAAGGAGGTATTGACATTTATATGGCCGATTTAATGCCCAACGGCTCCTGGGGTAACATTAGGAATCTTTCGGACATTAATACACCTTACAACGAAGAATCACCAATACTCTCCAGCGATGGAGAAACTCTTTACTTTGCTTCGCAGGGACATAACTCAATGGGTGGTTTTGACATTTTCTACTCCAAATTACTACCCAACGGCAAATGGTCCACTCCAATTAACATGGGCTACCCTATAAATACACCCGACGATGAATTCTACTACTTTCCGCTCGATAGTACATCGGGTTTAATGCCACTTGTAAGTAAAGATTTAATTACTTTTTATGAGATATACAAGGTTGATATCAAACCTGCTGTAATTCAAAAATTTATTACGTTACTAGGCAAAACAACACTTTCTGATAATGCCGAAATTAACTCAGATAGCATTCTTGTAACCATAAAAAACATTAGTGATTCATCTATTTTCGCACAAGTAAAACCTACAGGCTCATTGGGAGATTTTACAACTAAAATTATTCCAGGCAATTATGTGCTGGAAGCCACATGCCGAAACTACACGATGGAACCTGTAAATTTATTTATTCCTGAAAACCACTCGCAAAATAGCTTTAATGTAGAACTCACACTTATACCCAAAATAGTTTCACAGGGACTTGCGTTAAAACTCAAGAATATTCTATTCGATTTCGATAGCTACACACTTTCGCGTGACTCTAAATTTGAACTTGAAAAGGTATATAGCTTGATGGAGGCAAACCCTCAACTTTATATCGAAGTGATTGGACATACCGATAGCAAGGGTTCTCCAACCTACAATCTAAAACTATCATCAAAACGTGCTAAATCGGTAGTGGAATATTTAGTAGCCAAAGGTATTGATGAGCGAAGATTTATAGTAAAAGGATTAGGAGCCTTGTCGAGCATTGCATCGAATGTAAACCCCGATGGTAGCGATAATCCTGCTGGAAGATGTTTGAATCGCAGAGCAAGCATTAAAATTATAAGCGGAAACAAAAGTATACAGATTGATAATGTTGATGTTCCTGAGAATCTTAAACCTCAGAACTTAACCTATACCATTCTTATTGCTAGAACAGGAGATTCAATTAACAATCAGAGCATCAAGAGCGTTGAACGTGAGTTAGATACGTACTCAACCAGAACAGATATTGGTACTGCATTTTACCTAAATATTGGCAGTTTTGAGAACAAGTCCAAAGCTATTTCGACTCTTAACAAGGTGGTTGAGTTTTTCCCAAATGCCAGCTTAGTTAGTGAGGTTGAACTTCGCAGGTTAATTAAGTATGAATTTAGCATTAGAGAAAATGCTAAGACTGTTTATACTATTCTGCTAATGACCAGCGAAACTCCTGTTGAAAAAAGCGCATTTAAAGGCGTTGTGCCAACTGAACAAAAGGGAACCGATGGAATTTACAGGTATTATTTTGGTACATATAGTTCAAAAGAGGTGGCACAATCGAACCTCGAAAAGATAAACCCTCTGGGATACCCTAACGCAATGATTGTTAAATTCAAGTAATTCACAAAACAAACTGGATGACAGAGAATATTCTGGAAAATAGTGTTGTAAAATTGCGGGCTCCAGAACCAACCGATATTGAAACGCTTTACACTTGGGAAAACAACATGGAGATATGGACTGTAAGTAACACCATTACTCCATTCTCACGCTTTGTTCTTAAAAAATATATAGAAACAGCACACCTCGATATTTGGGAAACCAAGCAGCTCAGATTGATTATTGAAGCAAAAAATCAGAGTTCGTTAATGAACTTTCCTGTGGGTTTAATTGACCTTTTCGATTTTGACCCTTACCATCAACGTGCTGGGCTTGGAATTCTTATTTCCAACAAAGAACATAGGCAAAAAGGTTATGCCTCGGAGGCATTAAGCCTACTTATTAGATACTGTTTCGAAATTATTCAGCTAAACCAACTTTACTGTAATATCTCGGCAAACAATACAGTTAGTCTACAACTGTTCGAAAACAAAGGCTTCGAAAAGGTTGGAGTTAAAAAATCGTGGCTAAAAACAAGGGAAGGTTGGGAAGATGAATTAATGCTCCAACTCCTCAACCCAAAACCTAGAATTCCTAAAAGCTAATCTAAATTGAAATGCTCCTGAACTGGAGTCCAGAATTTTCTGGCCTCTGGATTTTTATTGCAAAACTCGTTGGAGTGTTTGCAGTATGTATAATCGTCTTTCCAAGTACTAGCATTTTTAGCAATCTCCCTCAAAGCATTGGCAATATACTCAACCTCGGCATTGGTTGTGGTTGGATGAATTGACCAACGGACCCAGCCTGGTTTTTCCGATAAATCGCCGTGATTAATCATATCGGTAATCTTGTGCGATTGCTCCTTGGTTACATTCAACAAGAAGTGACCATAAGTACCCGCACAAACACATCCACCTCGCATTTGTATTCCGTAACGTTCACTAAGCAATGTAACTACAAGGTTGTAGTGAATATTCTCCATGTAGAATGATATAGCCCCTATCCTATTCCTGCAATTATCGGCCAAAATGTGCAAGCCAGGAATTCCTTTAGTTTTCTCGAATGCAAGTTCAACCAATTCCTCTTCACGTTTCTGAATATTATCAGTACCCATTTGCTCCTTAAGCCTAATTGCATAAGCAGTTCTGATTGCCTGAAGAAAACCAGGAGTTCCGCCATCCTCACGACGCTCGATATCATCAATATACTTGTACTCTCCCCAAGGGTTTGTCCAATCCACTGTACCACCACCCGGATGGTCGGGAACACGATTTTTATAAAGCTGCGAGTTAAATATCAACACTCCCGAAGCACCAGGACCACCAAGAAATTTATGGGGCGAGAAGAAAATTGCATCGAGCTTCATCATTGGGTCAGCCGGATGCATGTTCATTTCTACATAGGGTGCCGATGCTGCAAAATCAACAAAACACAAACCACCCTCCTCGTGCATTACCTTGGCAAGTTCATGATAAGGAGTTTTTATACCAGTAACGTTGCTGCAGGCTGTGAATGAACCTATTTTCATTGGTCTATCGGAGTACTGCTTAACAACCTCGCGGAGTTTATCGGGCGAAACGGTTAAACTATTATCTGGCTCCACCACCACAACCTCTGCAATGGTTTCGTACCAAGAGGTTTGGTTGGAGTGATGCTCCATGTGTGTTACAAATACAACAGGGCGTTCCTTGGGATTCTCAAAAACAAAACTGCTATTCTTAAATCCAAGTATACGTTGGAATTTATTGATAGATGAGGTCATGCCAAAGCCCGATGTAACAATAACATCCTCCTTACCAGCATTTACATGACGCTTAATTTCCTTTAAGGCAAAATGGTAAGCATCGGTCATAAACTTACCGGTATGACTACTCTCGGTATGCGTATTGGCTACCATTGGACCAAATAGGTTGAGCATTTTATCCTCAATAGGACGATAAAGCCTACCACTGGCAATCCAATCGGCATAAATTAACTTTTGCTCACCATAAATGGTCTTATATGTTGCATCGATTCCGACAATATTATTCCGGAATTTCTCAAAATATTTCTCCAAGTTGCTCATAATAAGTAGATATTGTATTAACTAATCATTTCAATATAACTAGGAATGGTCGATAGTGGCATAAATTGTTTATTCTCCCAATCCACTATTACGCTGTAATGCTTTAAACCATTTGTTATAAACAGATATTTTGCCTTAAAATGGATATTATAACGCCCCACCTGTTCTATAACTGATGCATTTAACTCCACCTCAGCGGCCTTGCATTCAACAAGAGCAATAGGACTCCCCTGCTTACTATAGATTACAATATCGGCCCGATGGTTTACTGCATTTAATTTAAGAGCCACCTCAACACCAATTAAACCTGAAGGTACACCACATTGCTCAACCAAATAATTGATAAAATGCTGGCGAACCCACTCTTCGGGCGTTAGTTGCACATACTTTTTCCTTATTGGGTCAAATATTTGCGTTCCCAACTCATTTTCCTTGGTTTTACAGGAGTAACTAGGCAGATTTAGCGGTATTTTAACCATTTCGCTCATAGTGCAAAAATATATATAAGATTATTTGTAGCAACATATATAGATG
>CAZTVB010000008.1:0-19505 GCA_964616315.1 uncultured Rikenellaceae bacterium | reverse complement strand
ACTCTAAGTACATAAGTTTTATGTCTAACGTCTGAATTCTAATGTCGATGCGTTACTTCATCACCTGCTTGTAGAAATCGTTACCCTTATCGTCGACAAGGATGAATGCAGGAAAATCAACCACTTCAATTCTGTAGATAGCCTCCATGCCTAGTTCTGGGTACTCAATAAGTTCAACTTTTTTGATATTCTCCTCGGCAATAATAGCCGCAGGACCTCCAATGCTACCTAAGTAAAAACCACCATACTTTTTGCATGCATCGGTTACCGCCTGACTACGATTGCCTTTAGCAATCATAATAAGACTTCCACCTTGCGATTGGAATAAATCCACATACGAATCCATACGCCCTGCAGTGGTTGGCCCAAATGAACCAGACGGCATTCCTGTGGGCGTTTTTGCAGGTCCAGCATAGTAAATTGGGTGATTTTTGATATAATCGGGTAAGCCTTCACCTTTATCGATTCGTTCTTTCAGTTTTGCGTGAGCAATATCGCGACCAACGATGATTGTCCCATTCAGCGATAGCCTTGTACCAACGGGATGCTTGCTTAACTCGGCAAGGATTTGAGGCATCGGCATGTTTAAATCAATCTTAACGGCTCCACTCTCATCGGGCTTGCGCCATTGCTCTGGAATAAATCGGCCGGGGTTATTTTCTAACTTCTCAATCCAGATACCATCGCGGTTAATTTTGGCCTTAATATTTCTATCTGCAATACATGAAACTCCAATACCAACAGGGCACGAAGCGCCGTGGCGGGGTAATCGAATAATCCGAACATCAAGTGCCATATACTTTCCGCCAAACTGAGCACCAATCCCAATATTATTTGTTGCCTTTAGTATCTTCTCCTCCAATTCAACATCGCGGAATGCTTGTCCGTGCTCATTACCTTTTGTTGGTAGATTATCTAGATATTTAGTTGAGGCAAGTTTAACTGTTTTAAGCGTATCCTCAGCCGATGTTCCGCCAATTACAAAAGCTATATGGTAAGGAGGACAAGCTGCTGTGCCAAGATTTTTGATTTTTTCGATTAAATATGCCTCAAGTTTTTCGGGTGTAAGCAATGCCTTTGTTTCCTGAAACAGCATACTCTTGTTGGCTGAGCCACCACCTTTTGCCACAAACAGGAACTCATACTCATTGCCTTTTGTTGCATATATGTCGATTTGTGCAGGTAGGTTTGTTCCGGAGTTTTTCTCGGTGTACATATCTATGGCCACCGTTTGTGAGTATCGAAGGCTCTCCTGAGTAAAGGTTTTGTATATCCCACGAGAGATAGACTCATTGTCGTTTCCACCAGTCCATATCTTTTGCCCCTTTTTTGCAAAAACTGTTGCGGTACCTGTATCCTGACAAATTGGGAGAATCCCCTTTGCTGATATCTCTGCATTACGGAGAATAACTAATGCAACAAATTTATCGTTTTTACTGGCCTCGGGATCTTCAAGTATTGCTGCAATTTGTTTTATATGCTCAGTACGGAGCATAAAAGAGGTATCGTGCATTGCTGCTTTTGCTAAGATAGCCAAGCCCTCTGGGTCAACTTTTACAATCTCTTCACCCTCAAATTTTGCAAGCGAAACAAATTCTTTGGTTAAAAGGTAATATTCTGTTTGGTCGTTTCCAACAGGAAATCGTTCCTGGTAGTAGAAATCAGGAGTTGCCATTATATTTAGTTTTGGTGACTATCGACTTAAAATGAAAACCTGTGTAATGAACACCTTCCCATCCTTCGATTGTGTAATACCAATACCTGTTAAATCATAACTTCCCTCAATTGTCTCACGCTGCTTGGAACTGGCCATCCAACTATCAAAAACCTCTTTAGGTGAATTAAAACCGTACCCAATAAGTTCCGCCATTGCTTTTGCGTTCATATTCTGAACTAATCGGCGAATTGGACTGTCAAAACTTGGGGAACCAATGGGGACCCTTCCTGTGGCCATTTGCTCCGAATACTTTAATGCCTCGGTTTTAATTAGTTCATTTTTAGTAAGGCTAGCAATACCTAATTTTTTTCGATGCTCGTTTATCAGCCTTAATAGTTCGTTTTCGAACTCGTCAACTACAATTTTAGGTTTTTCAGGACTCTTAACAAAAATCTGAGTGTAGAAATATGTGCCATTTTTTGCCTGGGCAATTCCAATTCCGGTCATGTTAAAATCGCCCTCAATGTTCTCTTTATGCTTAGGACTGGCAAGCCACCCTTCTACAATTGTTTTGGCTTCTGCTGGGCCATTGGCTACATTCTCAGAGCCAGAAGACATGTTAAATATGATTTCCAGTTTCTTAAATCTTTCATCGAAACCTTTATGGCTAAAAGGAACTTTCCCCGAAGCCATATTTTTTGAATGCCCTAGAGCCTCTGTTCTAATTGCATCGTTAATTTTTAACTCCTTTAGCCCCTTGCTTATACGATGTTTGTTGATGAGGTTGTGAATCTCAAGTTCTAATGCTGCCACATCGGTATTATCCTGAGTAATGGCTTGGGATTGAAGGCCAAATGCCAAAGCGAAAGTGATTAAAAGATACCTTGCCATAGTTTCTCTATTTAATGAGTTTATCGATATTCTCAGGTGGACAGGCCAAAACTGCTTTGTGATTTCCAACTACTATTGGACGTTGAAGCACTTTTGGATTTTCTGCAAAAATCTGAATCCACTCTTCGTCCGAAAAATTTTTGCCCTTTAAGTAGGTTTTATAGTATTCCTCCTGTGTTCGTGCCAACTGAGAAGGCTTTAAGTTCGACTTTAAGAGTATCTCTTTAATGTCATCAATTTTGATGCCATCAGTTAAATAATTCCTAACCTCAAACTCTTTAGTTTTAGTTTTTAGGTAATCAAAACCCTCTCGGCTTTTTCTGCAACGTGGATTATGGTAAATCTTATACATCCCTTAATAAATTTGCAGAAAGATAGTAAAAATATCAACCCATTGCAACCATGAAAGTTTATGCTAAAGTGGTTGTGGTAGATTTAAACCTTCAATATTAGTTCTGTTTAATAAAATCTTATATTTTTAACCCTAGTTTTCAAGGTTAACCAATGTTCAAACCATATAAAACGTTGATTTTTATTGCCCTAATAATGGTTGCTCTATTAGGGGTGGCTTGGTTTGTTCCAACCGGAGGAATTAAAATTGGTAATTTCAACTTACGATACCCTAGCATTGATAAAGTTAAATTGGCGGTTATTGGCGAAGTTACTCAAAAAGTCATTGTAAAAATCAAAAAAGAACAAACCGCGCGAACAGATAGTGCTTTGGTTAAAGTTGATGAAGCCAAGACCGATAGTTTATTGATTACTCAAACTGTTGATTCTACCATAGAATCAAATCAACCAACACCATTAACACCTGAATTGCTTAAGGAAAAATTAGTCCCCATTGAATTTGCCGACAACAATAAATCTGCACTTAAAAGCTTTTTCGCTTCCTTGGCGGAAGGGAGAACAAAAACTGAGCAAGTAAGGGTAATGCACTTTGGCGATTCACAGATTGAAGGCGATAGAATAACAATGTTTATCCGCTCGGCATTGCAAACAAGGTTTGGAGGGAATGGGGTAGGGATTATTCCAGGTTATCCGCAGAGTTACCAGCCTCTGAATGTAAAGCACTCGGTTTCGGGCGATTGGAACTACACTAGCCTGCACGATGGGGGCAATGAGGTTAGTCAGTTTGGATTGCTAGGCGGAATTACCCAGATTAAGGATGGTTCCAGTGGCGAAACCATTGAGTTCAAAAAAGTTGGGAAAGACACTCGCAGCAACCAATTTAAGCGGTTGAGAGTTTTTTATGGACAAAACGATTCCACTTATCTTATGAAACTAGGCGTTAATGAACAAATTGTTGATGCCGAAATGTTACCCAAGACCCAAAGTTTAGCCGAACATAGGTTTAATATTCCTGAATCGTCCAAAGAATTAGAGTTGCAATTTATTGGAATGGGGCCTTTAACTGTTTATGGTGTTTCAATGGAGTCCGAAAAAGGTATTTATGTCGATAATATTCCGCAGCGGGGCAGCTCTGGGGCTGTTTTTACCAAGTTCGATGTTGAGTTTTCAAAAACAATTTTTAATCTGCTAAATGTAAAGCTTGTTATTTTGCAATACGGCGTTAATGTTGTTCCGGGAAATTTAGATAATTACAATTACTACGAGGAGATTCTTTATCGTCAAATTAAGGCTATTAAAGAATTCAAGCCCGATGTCTCGGTTTTGCTTATTGGCGTTTCGGATATGTCGCGCAAGAATGATGATAAGTTTGAATCGTACCCAAGTATCGAAAAGGTAAGAAATGCTCAACGCAATGCCGCTTTCAGGGCAGGAGCTGCATTTTGGGATTGCTATACCGCAATGGGCGGTAAAAACTCAATGCCCGAGTGGGTTAACGCAAACCCATCGTTGGCCACAAAGGATTTTACGCACTTCAATTTCCGTGGAGCAAAAGTAATTGCCGAAATGTTTACGGCATCGCTGTTGGATGAATACTCAAGGTTTATATCGAAAAATAGTAGTAACTAATGCAACTAACCAAAAAAAATAATGTAAGATTTTTGATTGCTGTAACAGCAGTTGCAACAGTTTTGTTCTTAGTAGGAGTTCCAAAAGCAACAGAAACAATGGTGATTAACAGCAAACTCAAACGATTAGCGAGGCTGAATAATTTAGGTTTGAACAGAATTATTTCATATCAAGATAATCCTAGTTTGCCAGTATATTCGAATAACTCAGTTCCTTTTAAGATAGTTCACATTGGCGATTCGCATATTCAGGCAGGATTTCTCACTGGCGCAGTTCGTCAATTGCTTGCAAGTTTTTACAACGATACTGCTATTTCAATCGGCTATGTATTTCCTTACAATCTTGCGGGAACAAACTCTCCAAGCGATTACACTTTTAAATCTGACAACAACTGGACTTTTAGGAAAATCCTTACATCAGAGGAATCTATTGGGGCTGGTATGTCGGGGATGATTATGGAAACTACCGATATCAACCCTTCGCTTTCAGTATCACTTAAAAACAAAAAAAGTGGCGATAAGTATTTTGATGAAATAACAGTTTTGTTCGAATCTGAGAGCAACGAAATAACAGTCTTGCCAGAAGGGTTAAAATTCGATGTTAAGTCGAAAGGTACAAATCATATTCATTTAAAACTAGACACTCCTGTTTCTGAGGTTAATCTTAAATTTATTGAACAAGGGGCGAAACTATCAATATCTGGCTTGATTCTCGAAAACTCTAAATCAAGAATAGTATACAATTCAGCTGGACTTAACGGCGCCGATGTGAAATCGTACCTTCGTGCCGCCCGTTTAGGGCATCATCTTACATTGATAAATCCGCAATTAGTTATCGTGTCGCTGGGTACTAACGATGCCTACCACCCATTTTTCGACGCTAGCACTTTTAGCTCTATGCTCGACAGTTTGGTAGTCAGAGTAAAAAAGGCTGTACCAAATTCAACCATTCTGCTTACAATCCCTGGCGACCATTTGGTTTCTCGCATCAATCCAAACCCAAACCTTTTGTTAGTAAAAGAGGCAATCATAACTGCTGCTATTGAGAATGGATGTTGTGTTTGGGATTTTCACACTTTAATGGGTGGCGAAGGAAGTATAAGAACTTGGAATGGAATGGGCTTAACTGCACCAGATTTACTTCATCTGAATGCAAAAGGATATCAGTTGCAGGGAGAGTTACTTTTCGAAGCACTAACCACTAGTATTTAAGCAATGGATTACATCATTCACATACTAACCCAGATTTTTAGTTACACCGAAGGCGACCCGTTGCTTTTTACAAAAATATCATTTTGGATTTTCTTTGCTGTTTTACTTTTTGGCTATTCGTTTATTTACAATAAGCCAGTTATTCGTAGTGCTTACCTTTTAGTTTTTAGCCTTTATTTTTACTACAAATCGAGCGGTTTATTCTTCTCATTGCTTATATTCTCAACTGTTTGCGATTATATTTTTGGGTTACTAATTCCACACTATAAATCCAAGCTAACCCGAAAATTACTTGTGGCATCCAGTGTTGTGGTAAACCTAGGAGTGCTTTCCTATTTTAAGTATGCCTATTTTTACACCGACATTGTGAATCAACTCCTTGGAACCAACCTTACAGTAACCAATCACCTTTCGGCGTGGGCAAATGGTTTGTTTGGCAGTAACTTTGATGCTGCTTCAATATTCCTCCCAGTAGGAGTATCATTCTACACCTTTCAAACTATAAGTTATACTGTTGATGTTTACCGTGGCAAAATACCTCCTGTTAAAAATATAATCGATTTTGGGTTTTACGTTTCGTTCTTCCCGCAACTAGTTGCAGGCCCAATTGTTCGTGCTTCGGAATTTATTCCGCAGCTATACAGGAAATTCAGCCTTACAACCCGTGAGTTTGGACATGCAACTTTTCTAATAATTGCAGGGCTCATTAAAAAGATGATTATTTCGGATTATATCTCAATCAATTTTGTTGATAGGGTTTTCGATAATCCGCTAAGCTACTCTGGCTTCGAGAATTTAATGGCCACTTACGGCTACGCGCTTCAAATTTACTGCGATTTTTCAGGGTATACCGATATTGCCATAGGGTTGGCAATGCTGCTCGGATTCCGTTTGCCAATCAATTTCAACTCGCCCTATAAGGCAACAAGCATAACCGATTTCTGGCATCGTTGGCACATCTCACTATCTACTTGGCTGCGCGATTACCTTTACATTCCGCTAGGCGGAAATAAAAAAGGGAATGTCCGAATGTACATCAACCTTATGATTACAATGTTACTTGGCGGATTATGGCACGGAGCAAACCTTAAGTTTGTTATCTGGGGTGGAATTCACGGAGTTGGATTAGCGCTGCATAAACTTTGGAGCAGGTATGTGCCAACTTTTGAATTTGTTGGAAGTAGTTGGCGAAAATTAATTGGAGCGATTCTTACATTCAACTTGGTTTGTTTCTCTTGGATATTCTTCCGTGCCGAAAGTATGGAGAGTGCGAAACAAGTTTTAAATCAAATTTTCAACAGGTTTGGCGGTGAATCTTTGATTGAAATAACCAAATCGTACTATGGAATATTCCTGTTGATATTAATTGGCTTTGCTATTCATTGGTTACCATTCGGTTTCAAGGAATGGTATCGCGGAAAGTTTATTGACGCGAACATTTTGGTTAAAGGATTGGTTATACTTATAGTTGTTGTTCTTATCATACAATTCCGAACAGCCGATATTCAACCATTTATTTATTTTAGGTTTTAACCATTTTGTATCGACAATAAATTCATTGGGTTGATTTGGGAGTTTTAAAAAAATTAATGTAGGTTTGTATATGGGATAACCTTCAACAAAAATTACAAAAACTAGTGGTTTAGTTAAAAGTTGATTTAAGCAATGGGTAAGGTAAAACTAAGTGTTCTTGGAATTTCATACAGTCAAACTCAGTCGGGCGCATATGCACTTGTGCTTAGCGAGGAGAATGGAAGCAGGCGAATTCCAATTATTATTGGCGGATACGAGGCTCAGGCCATTGCAATTCAGCTCGAAGGACTTACACCTCCCCGACCCTTAACACACGACCTTTTCCTGAATTTTGCAAAAGCATATACCATTAACTTGGTAGAGGTACAAATTTACAAGTTGGAGGAAGGCGTATTCTTCTCTAAACTTCACTGTGATAATGGCCACAAAGAAATATATATTGATTCCAGAACTTCCGATGCGGTAGCATTGGCCTTACGTTTTAGCTGCCCAATTTACACCACCGACGAGATAATGGAGAAAGCAGGTATCACTCTTGAAATTGAAGAGGTTGACGAACCTGCCGAAGCAAGTAAAACCCCTACTGAGAGCAAACCCAAGGATACCTTCACCGAGCAGATTAAACGCCTTTCGGTTGCTGAACTTAACACTATGCTCGAAGAAGCTATTATGAATGAGGATTACGAAAAGGCTTCGAAAATTAGAGACGAAATAAAAAAAAGGTCATAAAAAAGGGGGCGAGAGCCCCCTTCTACATTATATTCCTAAACGTTTCCTTAAATCTTTTCCTTCCTGCTCAAACCCAGGTTTGCCAAGTAGCGCAAACATATTCTTTTTGTAGGCTTCAACTCCTGGTTGGTCAAATGGATTTACATCTAAAACATAGCCACTTATTGCGCAGGCTCTTTCAAAGAAGTATAGTGTGTATCCAATCCAGTATGCCGATAGTTCGGGTATGCTAATGGAAATGCAAGGCACACCACCATCGTTGTGAGCAGCAATTGTTCCTAGTTCAGCCATTTTGTTTACTTCTGAGTAGCGCTTATCCGATAGGAAATTTAATTGGTCTAGGTTTTCTGGGTCGTTAGGGATGGTTAGCTTGTGTGAGTGATTCTCTACAGAGATAACTGTTTCGAATATCATACGCTCGCCCTCTTGAATGTACTGGCCCATTGAGTGTAAATCGGAGGTAAAATCAACTCCGGCGGGGAATATGCCTTTGTTCTCCTTACCCTCGCTTTCGCCGTAAAGTTGCTTCCACCATTCGGTTAAGTAGTGAAGTTTTGGAGTGTAGTTTACCATTATCTCCACATTCTTGCCCTTGTTGTAAAGCGCATTGCGCCCTGCAACGTACTGACAAGCCTTATTTTGCTCAAAAGGAACGTTCGCAGCAGTATCGGCTTGAGCCTTTATGGCACCTTCAATAAGTCTTTTGATATCGAATCCTGCAATGGCAATTGGTAGCAAGCCCACAGGGGTTAAAACGGAGTAGCGGCCTCCAACATCATCGGGAATAACAAATGTGCGATAGCCTTCGGTATCTGCAAGTTTGCGGAGAGCTCCTTTGGATTGGTCTGTTATTGCTACAATTCGGTTTGCAGCTTCTGACTTGCCAACTTTGTTCTCCAAGTGTTGCTTTAGCAACCTGAATGCAATAGCAGGTTCTGTAGTTGTTCCCGATTTTGATATTACTACAATTGAGTATCGCTTATGATTAAGTAGTTCTAAAAGTTCGGCATGGTAGTCCTCGCAAATATTTTGCCCTGCAAATACTATATGTGGATTGCCATTGCTGTTTAGCTGCGAGAAACTGTCTCCTAGAGCCTCAATTACAGCCTTACTACCAAGATAAGAACCTCCAATTCCAATAACAACAACAATGTCGCTTTTAGTTCTGAACTCCTCGGCAATTTTTTCAATTTCTGAAATTTGCTTGCTTGGAATGTTGCTTGGTAGGCTTAACCATCCCAAAAAGTCATTTCCCTTACCAGTTTTGTTCTCTAGTAGCGATTGACTTTTCTCAATTTTGCTCTTAAAGGAGTTAACCTCTTCCTTTGATACAAAATCGAGGATATTGTTAAGATTTACTTTAAGTTCGCTCATATGTATTGATATTAATGAATTACTATTTTAGTTTATCGGTTAAGAGTTTCATTTCTATTGCAGGTGATATATTTTCGTAAAGTATATTGTAAACAGCATCGGCAATTGGCATATTTACATTATATTTTGAGTTGATTTCCTTAATACATTTTGATGCGTTATATCCTTCGGCAATCATATTCATTTCCAACATGGTCGATTTTACAGAGTAACCTTTGCCAATCATGGTTCCAAACGTTCTGTTTCGGCTAAATTGCGAATAAGTAGTTACAAGCAAATCGCCTAAATATGCTGAGGTGCTCATTCTACGTTTGCTGGGGTATGTTTTCTTAAGAAAACGCTCAATCTCGCGTTGAGAGTTGCTTATAAGCACAGAGAGGAAGTTGTCGCCATAACCAAGCCCGTGTGCAATACCCGCAGCAATGGCATAAATATTTTTTAGAACGGCGCTGTACTCTGTGCCATATATATCGGTGCCAGTGTTTGTTTTTATATAGTGACAATCAAATAGCGAGGAAATTTCTTTGGCGTGCTCCCTGTCCTTGCATGAGAAAGTTAGATAAGATAATCGTTCCAATGCAACTTCCTCCGCGTGACTTGGCCCACTAATTATTCCAATTTGGTCGTATGGCACATTGTGGGTTCTATTAAAATATTCTGCAATGGTTGTATCATCATCAGGAATAATACCTTTAATTGCTGAAAGAACGAATTTGTTATCGAAGTTAACTTTAAGTGGCTCCATCCATATTTTAATGAATGAGGCCGGGACAACAAAAACAACAACATCCGAGTTTTTTATTGTTTCATTTAAATCATTGCTGATTTTTAGTTTTTTTAAGTCGAATTGAACAGAACTTAAATAGTAAGGGTTATTTCTATGTTTCTTAAGATGGTCAATTATTTCCGGTTCACGAATATACCAGCCAATGGATGGTTGTACCTCGTGCAGAATTTTTACTATTGCGGTAGCCCAACTTCCACTACCAACTACGGAAACTCTTTTTTTACTTTCCATTTCTTAAGCGATATTGATTAGATGTTGATTGTTGAACTCATTTAGAGTATTGTAATTTGCCGTTTTTGTTCTACAGCCCGAACATTTGATTTTTTTCTTTTTAATAGTCTTTGATGTTCCTGATGCAGTGGTTTTTTTATTGCAACCTACGGTAGAGAATAGGAGGATTCCTACAAAGAAAATTAATGTAATTTTGCCAAATGTACTACGTCTGAACTTATGCATCACTTTAAAAAATTAAAAGTACGAAGGTACAAAGTTTTTTAAGCATTATGAAGTTTTTAACTTAGTTAACTGTATTGTTAGCACTGCTTTTATTGATTTATAACGTTTGTGGTTAGTTTAAATTTTATGCAGAAAAATAATCTGATAGGGTGTGATATAGAGTGGTTGGAAGATTACATATCGAATATTGGAGCTGATAAACGCTATGCAATTAAATTACTCCGGTGGGTTTATCGCAAACGAATTTTTGATTTGGGACTTATAAATGATATTCCCAGAGCTCTTCTCTATGAAATTGCTAAGAATTTTGATGTGGGGCTATTTTATCCTAGCGAGATTCTTGCTGGTAACGATGGTTCTGTTAAGTATTTATATCAGAATGACAAGAATATGCTTTTTGAGTCGGTTCTAATGAGGGCTGAAAAGCGAAACACTTTATGTGTTTCATCCCAATCGGGCTGTAGAATTGGCTGCAAATTTTGCATGACTGGTTCTATTGGGTTCAAAGGCAACTTGACTTCGCGTGATATCTTAAATCAACTTTTAGCAATTCCTAAAAGTAAGGAGGTGAATAGAATTGTAATAATGGGCATGGGTGAGCCTTTAGATAACTCTGATGAGGTTTTAAGTGCGATTAGGATACTTACAGCCGATTGGGGTTGTGCTTTTGGGAAAACAAACATCACCCTTTCAAGTGTGGGCATTATAGATGAGTTGAAAAGGTTTCTAGATGCTCCGCCATGTAATCTTGCCATAAGTTTGCATTCTCCATTTCGCGATGAGCGAAGCGATTTGATGCCTATCGAAAAGTCGAATCCAATTGAGGAAGTCGTAAATCTTATAAGAAATAATCCGCTGCCAAAGCCTTTAAGGGTGTCGTTTGAGTATGTTGCTTTAAGTGGCGTAAATTTATCCAGCAATCACGCTTTGGCAATAGCAGAACTGCTTAAAGGGATTCAATGCCATTTAAACATTATACCATGGAATTCGCACGAGAACGCAAAATTTAATACCCCTAAGGATAATGAGTTGCAAAGTTTCATTTCACAGCTCAACTCTCTAGGGGTATTAACAACGGTTCGCAAATCGATGGCCAATGAAATTGGCGCTGCTTGCGGCCAAATGGCTGGGCGATCATTGAAAAATAATCACCCTTAACTTCTGCTATTTTTTCTTCCGGGTTAAATCCAACAACCCATTTATGATGGTTAGCGGATGTGTAGGATTTCCTGGGATGTATAGGTCAACTTTTTGATTTTCCAGAAAGTTGCGATCGAGCGCAGGACTATCAGCAAAAATTCCTCCGCTGATAGCATCGGTTCCTACCAATACAATAACCTTTGGGTCGGGTGTTGCATTGTATGCAATTTCAAGCGCTTTAGCCATATTTTGGGTAATTGGTCCCGTTATGGCAATTCCATCGGCATGGCGTGGCGATGCAACAAATTCAATCCCAAAGCGACTAATGTCGAACTGTACGTTATTGGATGCATTCAACTCCCACTCACAGCTATTGTCGCCGCCTGCACTAACCTGTCTCAACTTTAGCGATCGGCCAAAAAGTTGACGAATTTCTTTGCGAACTGTCGCAGGATTTACTTCGATAGGGAAATCATCACCCTCCTTAACAATAAGGCGTTCCCGTTCGTTAGTGGATATTTTGTAATCGGTAGTAAACTGAATTTTTTCAGGGAATCGCATTGCACACTCCCCACAAAATGTGCATTTTCCTAAATCAATAGCAACCGGATTGGTGCTAATGGCATTCATTGGGCAAAGATTAACCAATTCTGCTTCGTCAACTTTATGGGTGTTGATTATTGGCCTTCCCCTAAAAATACCAGGAACCTTGGCGGTTCTAACATTTGGAATAAACTGTTTTCCCTGGTGATATAATATTTTTAGATTGTCTAACATGGCTATTAGTTTTATAAATCGTGACCGCAGTATGATAGGTTAAAACTTTTGTTACAAATTGGGAAGTCGGATATTTCGTTGTTCCGAACAGCAAGCGCAAGCGCCAACCAGTTGTGGAACGATGGATCCTTTACCTTATACACTGTAAATTCACCATTATTATCAGTAATTGCACAATGACAAATTTCGCCTCTCCAGCCTTCAACCAATGTCAATGTAAATGCATTGGGTTGCGGTTTGTTAGGCATTTCGGGAGTTGTTTTGTTCTCGGGAATATCCTTCAAAAGTTGACGGATGTAAGCCATTGATTGCCTAACCTCCTCTTTACGAATTTGGGCTCTTGAGTACACATCGCCATGATGCTTCAAAATTGGCTCATGTTTTAGCTGTGAATACAAGGCGTAGGGATGCGAGGACCTGATATCGCGGTTTAGAGCGCTCATACGCGCTGCCATTCCAACTGCTCCAATGTCTAGAATATCATCGTAGGATACTATTCCGGTTCGTTCCATACGGGATAGAGCGCTTGGTAGTTTGAAAAGTTCGCGACTCATCTCGTTGAAATCGGGCTCATATACATCAAGAACATTGTTTAATCTATCCCTTAATGCTTTTGTAAATGGGAACTGAGTTCTGCCAGGACGTATTAATCCTTTCGAAAGCCTGTTTCCACACCACTCCTGGGTGTAGTTAACAATTGGTGTTCTTAGCCGACCAAACACTGAACTGCCAAGCTGGTATGCTACATCGGTACAAATGGCGCTTAAATCGCCAGTATGAATGGCCATACGTTCCAATTCGAACGCCAATGTTCGGTAGTACTCAATTTCGTAGGTAGGTTTATATCCACACAAACTTTCCCACAAATAACTAAAAGCAGAGGTATGCCCAACAACAGTATCGCCAGCAATGCTTTCCGCTAAAGTTACTCGTTGAAGTAAATTCTTATTTTGAAGGAAAAGTTGCTCTACACCCCTGTGTTGGTAACCGAGTTGAATTTCGAGATGAAGAATTTGCTCGCCGTTGCAAATAAAACGGAAGTGTCCGGGTTCAATTACTCCTGCATGAATTGGCCCTACACCAACCTCGTGCAGCTCTTCGCTGTCAATTTTAAAGAAAGGATAATTGTCCATCACGCTATTCTGGTCAGCCCTATTGCTTGGAAACCTTACAGGTTTCATCCAAGGGTGATTCAAAAAGGTGATACCGAAATTTTCGTGTATCTCTCTTTCAAACTTCTCAAAACAGAGTGATTTTGCCGACATTGATTCAACCTTAGCCGATGGCTCAACAATACATGAGTTGATATATATATCATGAGTTGAATCGTCGGCTATACAGCAGATAAGCTTAATATCATTCCCAAAACGAAAACCAAAGTAGTTTACACAATGGCGATCAGGATGTTTGAATAGCTGTGAAATATTAGTCTCGCGGAACTGTTGGTAATCCAATACTGGAATATCGACAACAGGAATAGTTTGATTATTTTTAATTGATATGTAGTTCATTTCTATTATGATAAGAACATTACACTCTCTTTAATTAGCTGAACAAATGCATCGGGAGGATTTAATCCTAAGTATATTGAAAGAAACAGCAGGGCAAACTGTGAATACGATTCCCATGGTTTAATTACTGGTACTTTGCTTTCATCAAAATCTACCACAGGGGTAAAGAGTATTTTAAGGATATTCTTTGCAAAAGCCCAAATTATAATTGTTAGTAACAGTAACACAACAACAAGTATAAATATTTGGTGCCCTTCAAAAAGCGCTCGGAAAATTAAAAATTCGCTTACAAATAATCCGGAAGGGGGCATTGCAGTACCACTTATAAAACCTAGTAAAACTACAATTGCACCTGTTGGATTGTACTTAAAGTAGTTCCCTATATGGTAAATGCTCTTATTTTGGAAAACTCTATAAATTTGGTTGTACTGGAAAAATAAACTTGACTTTACAAGTGCATGAAGAACAATGTGCAATATAGCTGCATAGTAACCAATTCCTCCAACTGCAAGGGCAAGCATAACTAATCCCATATGTTCAATACTGGAGTATGCGAACATACGCTTAATGTTTTTCACCTTTATCATGTAAACTGTGGCCACAAATATTGATAGTATGGCGGAAATGCCAATTACTAGGTTTGCCCAATGTTGCAAGGGAGTATTTGCAATAATTTTATAAACTCTAAAAATACCCACAAACCCCATATTCATAAGCACGCTGGAAAGGATTGCTGCAGCGGGCCCTGGGGCTTTGTCTTTAGCATCAACTCCTGCGGTAAACATAGGAACTAAGCCAGCTTTTGCTGTGAATCCAGCAAAAATAAATAAGAACGATAGTTTTAACCAGAAAGGATTAAGTTCAGCCTTGTGCTGCATTAAGTATTGATAGGATAAATCGTCGGAACTGGCTTTGCCCAAGGATAAACTTAAAAATAGAATGCCTATAAAGATGAACGTTACGCTAATGGCACAGATGAACACATATTTCCAAGTTCCCTCAAGAGCCAATTTGTTGCGATGATGGTATATTAATGCCGATGCAGCAAGTGTTGTTATTTCTGTAAAAATCCACATTACAGCAATATGGTTTGATAGATATGCTATGCCAATAGCTGTAATTAGAATTACCATAGAGGTGAAGTAAATCGATCGAGACTTGGCGGGTTCATTGTGCAAATCAACATACCTGTGACTGTGTATTATAGCGGGTATGGATATGATGCTTAATACAAACAGCAACAAAACTCCGAGGGAATCAAATGTGAAGTATACTGCTTCGGTTGTGTTTAAATGGAAGTATGTGTATATGGTAAATCCCCACTGCAAAACTAAAAACAGTGAGGTTAACATATAGTTGACCATTTTATTTCTATTAATAATTAGGCCTGCTCCTATTAAAAATACGCCTATTAAGTAAAGAATAGTCATTAGAATAAGTTTAGTTTAATTAATAGTCCTTAAGATTACTCAGTTCATCCACATCAATTGTCTTGAATACATCGCCAATTTTATTTAGGAATACGCCTAAAATTAAAACACTGGCAAAGATATCGAGCATAACTCCAAGGTTAACAAGCATTGGCATCTCATTACCAACTGCTAGCGATAGTACAAATACACCGTTTTCAATAACAAGATATCCCATTACGTGTGTAATAATCTTTCTGCGCGAAGCAATAATATACAAACCAACAAAAATTGTAGATAAAGCAACTACAAAGAATATCTTGTCGAGATTTGGATCCACAATTGCCCCTGAAAGCAGGATAGTTGTTACTACTATTAAGGTAGATATGATTAATGAGACAAAATTTGGAACATAGGGTTCTGCCTCTCTTGTTATCTGATTACGTTTTAGAATGTGGGCCATAAATAGCGGAACAGCTAAAGACTTGAAGACTATTGTTTCTAGCAGAATCAGAATTAAGTTGAGTGTATTTATCTCGTGAAGTTGCATAAACACAACTGCAAACAGAATAACTCCCTGAAACGCCAACACTTTTAAATACGTTAACAGCCGATTTGCAATCGACATATAGAGTAGTGTAATTAAAAATGTTATGAGCAGTACATTAATCATTGTATGTATATTTTAGTTTTAAATAAATTTTCCGATTAAAAGAAGTACTCCAAAAAATATTAGCAATGAAACCGAGGTGAGTACTACTATAAATTGTGGGTTATGGCTCATTCTAAAACGTGCCATAAAAGACTCAACCAAACCCATGAATACAGCTAAAACAAACTGGGTAACAAAGAAAAGTGGAATAGAATACTCGTAATGTATAGTTCCAACAAACAGGTTGAAAATGATGGCTCCATAAATTGCAAACTTAATATACCCTGCAGTTAGAATTAATCCAAGATCAAATCCACTATTGTCTAGTATCATAACCTCATGAATCATAGTAAGTTCAAGGTGTGTTTTCGGGTCATCTATTGGCATTCGGCTATTCTCTATCATCGAAATCATCACTAGCACAAACGCTCCCAATCCCGCTATTGCGTAGGTTGTATATGAACCAAGGTGTAATGCCGCAAAAATCTCCTGAAAGGATGTGTAACCAGTGAGTAATGCCAGCGAGCCCATCAAAATGAAAAACGCTGGTTCTGCAAAGAGCGAAAACAAAGCCTCGCGGCTAGCTCCCATACCCTCAAAACTACTACCAGTATCTAACGCAGCAATAATGCTGAAAAACTTACCAAGAGCCAGCACGTATGCAAACAGGATAAAATCACCCTGAAATCCAAATATCCCTTTGGATTCGCCGAATGGAATTAGTAGCATGGCAATAATTACAGAGGAAAAATAAACAGTAGGGGCAAGTTGAAAAACAAAACTTGTAGTAGTGCTGTAAACCGATCCTTTTCTAAAAAGCCTAATTACATCGGCAATATGTTGCAAAATTCTAGGACCTTTTCGTCCTGAGGCTATACTTTTAGTTCTATTAATAATTCCAGTATAGAATATTGCTGCCAAAATAATTAATGTAACGCTCAACATATTTATAGTTGTTTAAGTAAATCAATAAGTTGCATTATCTTTTCAAATAACAGGGGTATTAAAATTATTGCCAAAATAAAGGCTATTCCGTTGATGATATAGTTCTGTAATCGTCCATTCTGGAGAAATGTGAACTTTCTGAGGAAAAATCTTATCGATTTCAAAGGCCTATCAATCAAAGTGCTTTCAATTCTATCATATGGTGTTGAATCAAACTCCGCATGCGATGGGAAAATTCTGCTCACGGATTTTTCCTTCTTAAATACTAAAAGAACAAATCGGAAAAGTTTAGCGTATGACCGGGCAAACGAGTTAGCAGTGTACTGCATTTTTGATGATTCGCCAGTGTAGCCGCATCCCCAGGTTGTGTCAGCCGAAACAGTTAGGCGTTTCTGAACTAATCTTCTGATGAAGTATACTGCTGTGGTAAGCAAAATTAACGATACGAATGAAATTGAGATTGCTTGAAGTATACTTGAACTACCACTAATGCCTGCACTGGCCATGCTTGGATTTAACGATGTAAATAGCAGCAATGGTTTGCTAACAATTGACAGGAATATGTTTGGGAAAATGCCTATAGCAATAATTAGGGCTGTTATAAAGTAAAGCGGAAGGAGTTGGCCAAATGGCGCTTCGTTGATTTCGTGCTTAAAAGGATGGCGTGAATTGCCAAGAAATACAACCCCGAATGCTTTTGTAAAACAAAGCAATGCAAGTCCTCCAATTAGCACAAGTGCTAGAATTGAAAAAATAATGGGAATTAGCACTCCGCCTGCAGAGCTGGGAAGCCAGTTGTAGAGTCCACAATAAATTAAGAACTCTGATATAAACCCATTAAAAGGTGGAAGCCCAGCAATTGCAAGTGCTGCAATTAGAAATAAGAATGATGTTTGAGGCATCTTCCGAATTAATCCACCTAGTTTTTCAATTTGAACAGTATGGGTAGCCTGGTAAACAATTCCCGCTGTGAAAAAGAGCTGCGATTTAAACAGTGAGTGATTTAGCGTATGTAACAATGCTCCAGCAAAACCTAACGAAGCCACTAGCGGATTACTTGTGCCCAGCCCCACACAGCCAATTCCAATTCCTAAACCAATAATTCCGATATTTTCAATACTATGGTAGGCCAGTAAGCGCTTCAGGTTGTGTTGAATAATTGCCAGCATCACACCGTAAACTCCCGATATTACTGAAAAAACAATGATAATATATCCTATAATAACAAGGTTTACATTCAGTAAAAGTATCACACGCAGTATTCCGTAAATTCCTATTTTAATAAGTACTCCAGACATAATCCCTGATACATGCGCTGGAGCTGCAGGGTGCGCATAGGGCAACCATGTGTGAAAAGGAACAAAACCAGCCTTTATTGCAAATCCAATAAAGAAGAATATGAATAGCATTAACGATACAGCGCTGCTATGCTCTGAGGTAAATTGCGAAATGGCAGAAAAACTATAGCTACCAGTTTTAGCTGTAACCCAAATAAAACCCAAAAGAAGAAATACAATTGAGACATGGGATTGAATTAAGAAGTTTATTCCCGCTTTAATTGTTGAAACCTTATTGTGCTCAAAAATTACCAGCACAAAGGCGCTTAGAGCCATAATTTCCCATGCAATGAGAAATACTATTGAATTTTGAATAGCGCAGAGACTTTGTAGTGCAGTATATAGCAACACAAAGGCAACTGCATGCATGGTTATATTTTGTTTCTGGTGTAAGTACTCTTTCATATAGTACATACCGTATAAGCCCCCAGTAATAAATGTGAAGTTTATTATTAGGATAAACCATGCTGAAAGCGCATCAATACTAATCGGAATTGCTCCAGTTATTGAATTTCCTATAAAAGTGTAGGTTACAGGTTGTCCGTTTAAGGCTGTAATTGCAATATATGATGTTAGCGTAGCACTAAGCAGAACCGCAATATAGGCAACAATCCCCCGCCATTTAGTGCTTAGAAAGGGAATTACTGCAAAGGTTAGCAGTGGAATTATTAAAAATATTTTTAATGCCTCTATCAAGGTTTTAAAATGTAAATACGTTTAAAGCGGAAAGTATAAATATAGCCAAAATAAATACTATGCCATACAATACATAGGTTTGAACTCTCCCGTTTTGTATGAACCTAAAATAGTTGGCAGCAAAAAGAATTCGCTGTGTAATTTGATTAATAAATCGAGTTTCAAAAAAGTCGTTGTAGTACGAAGCGTAATGCCTTTTGCTAGGGAATATTTCTCCTTCTTTCAATTCATTGTATTTTTTCTTTTCAATTAAAAAGAAGTTGAATATTTTGCCCAACTGCTTTGAGAACGATTTTCCCGAGTATTGCATTTGTGGATGAGCATTAGTATAACCGCAACCCCAAGTTTCGTCCATTACAACCGATTTCTTTTTAGAGACAAGTTTTCTAATACTCCAAACTGTCAGTATAACTATAAGAG
>CAZTVB010000007.1:12651-19814 GCA_964616315.1 uncultured Rikenellaceae bacterium | reverse complement strand
GAGTTATTTAATTTGATGACTAACTTAAAGTGTGATGAATATTCCTAGGAAGTAGAACCTTTTGCTATCGCTCCTTAAAGGAAAGGCCTCGTAAACTCCATCGGAGTTGGGTTGGCTGTAGTAGCGATAACCGTATATATTGTCGCGACCTAGAAGATTATTCACTGATGCGTATATAATTGTCGATTTCCCAAAAATTGTTCGTAAGTGGCTACAGTTTATGCTGATATCGTGATAGAAAGGAGCGCGACCATCCATAAACTCTGTGCTATTTGGGTTGTTGTAGGGGCGACCAGTTGAAAAAGTGGTAGATAGTCCAAACTGGGTGGTTATGCTTTGCACCCATTTTTTTGCTACAAAACTTGCCGAATGAGTTGGTGCGAACGATGGTGTTACCATTGCAGGATAATAACGGTACTTACGCTTTGAATCTACGTAGGAGTATGAAACCCAGTACTCAATTGTTCTGAATGTTTTCCTATCGCGGAAGAATACATCAACACCTTGCGAATTTCCTTTTCCTGAGTTTTCGTAATAGTTGCCATTCCAGTACTCATCAGGATTGTATGTTACCAATTTTTTGTACTCTTTCTTGTATGCTTCAACTCTGAAAATTCTATCACTTTTCTCCCATTGGAAATTTGCGATGTAATGGTTGGCTTGTTCAAATCCTAAGTTGTGGGTGAATCGGAGCAAGTCCTCCTCCGGAGTTTGGTAAAAGTTACCGTATGCAAGTGAAAGTTGTGAAGAGTTGGATATTTTAATTGCCGCGGAGAGCCTGGCGGAGATATTCTTATCATCGAGCAAACTACTATATTCTGCTCTAACTCCAGCTCTAAGTGCAATACGATTTATAGGCTTATAGTCTGCCTCGGTATAAATTGCTGTTCCAAAATCTTCAAAATTGCTGGTATTGCTGAAAGTTGTATTTACCTCAGTATAATCCTGTTTAAAACTATTGACTGTTTCTTCAGCTCCAAAAATTATTGATGCATTTTCGGTAAAGTTTCTCTTTAGGGTGATTTTAGCCTGAAGGTTTTTGAGCGATTCATCCACAAGAAACGATTGTAAATTCAGGTTATTTTCGTCAATTGTTAAGGCCAATCCACTTTTCAAATACCAGTTTTTTCCTAGTTTATCAGTAAAAGAGACATTGGTGTAACTATTTTGATTCTCGATAGAAATATTCGCCATTGAACCAGGCATTGTTAAATCGGGATATTTTAGTCCAAATTGTGTACCTGAGTAAGTGCTAAAAATTTTGAGAACTCCATCATTTCCAACTTTTTGTCGAGCCACCAAGTTTAATCCAACTGTTTCAGGATATTTATTCATCTCGAATCGTCTTTCAGTAATTTGAAAGTAGGGTGCAAGGTTCATATATTCAACACCAACAGAAATGGATGAATTATTACCCTTAAAAGTTTGCGAAACGCCACCACCAACTGACATTAGGGAGATATCGGTTTGTGTTTTTTGTGGAAAAGAATTGGAGCTAAGTATTAATGCCGATGATAATGCCTGTCCGTATTCTGCTGAATATCCTCCAGTGCTGAAGGTTGTTCCGCTAAAGAGGAAAGGGGAGAAGCGACCACGGCTTGGCAAATCGGGAACATTGGAACTGTAAGGTTTTTTCGAAAGTAAGCCATCAATAAAAGTTTTGCTCTCGTATCCATCGCCACCACGAACAAACAGGCGACCATCCTCGCCAATGGTTGCTGTACCGGGTAGCGTTGTTAATGCTCCGTAAATATCGCCTGTGGCGCTAGGTGTTGTAACAATATCCAAAGGTTGAAGAGTTACACTACGTTTCCTATCGGCAGTTTCGAAAGTGCCAGCCGATATTACAACACCTTCAATTTGATTTGCGTTCTCCTTAAGTTTAAAGTTGATTTCAGCTTGACCTTTTGCAGAATTTACCGGAGCCTCCTGGTTGATGTAACCCATATAGGTTGCAATCAGCGTAGAATTTTCGGTTTTTACTTTTAGATAGTAATTTCCAATTGAATCAGTTACCGTTCCATCGTAGGTTCCTTTAACAATAATATTGGCGCCAACTAAAGGACTTCCATTTTTATCGGTGACTTTTCCTTTAACAGTAATCTGTGCATTAACACTTATTGAAATGATTATTAATGCTGCTGATAAAATGTTTTTCATTGTTTCCGTCTTTTACATTGTTTCGGAAACAAAATTGCAGCATGCAACTTTCTAATAAAAAAAAATCCCGATGAGCTGTTGAATCATCGGGATGAGTTGTAAAAATCCACCAACAAACCGGAGCGCTATCCTTTTGTATGGATAATCACTCTGGTAATCTTTTTATCTCGCATAAACACTGATTGGCTAATATCTAAAGGTAGTTTATAGCCGCTTACGTTGATAATTTTTCCATCGGCAAACTCAACATCAATACCTTGGTTTTTATTTAAATGATAAACGAATGGGGTGGAACAGTACATTACGGATAACCAAGGCGCAGCCTGATTGTTTGATTTATGGAATTCTTTTGAGCTGAGTAAAAAAGGATTGACCTCAATTTGGCCATTGCTTACAGTAATACCTAACTCCAAAAACCTCGATATAATATCCTCCTTCACCTGCCCAGTCATTCCTGGTTGTTGAACACCCGCCATTATTGGAGTGTGAGAGTATGGGTCGAAAGGGAATGAACCATATTCCGTAGGCGATTTATGTGCGCCAATCCCTTTCTTTACTTCGTTATAATGTAATTTAAGTTCACTTATTATTTTACTATCCTCGTTGTTGTCAATTGCTTGCTGAATTGATTCGCCAATTGCTAGCAGTAGTTTGGAAACCATATGCCAGTATATACTACCAAGCCCCTCATACTTGTAGAAAGTGCCCGAACGTCCTGTGAAGGATTGGTGGTCGAATATCGTTTCGTAAATATCCAGAACCTTTTGGATATCATCCTTATCAATATTGATAGTTGCCCTAGATTTATAGTTTTCTAGAGCCTTTGCTAGGTGGTCGGCATTAATAAAATCGGCATTAAAGTGATATTTCTCGTCTTGACTCTTTACAACTATAGATGTGTCGCCTATATTCACTGATGTTTTAAGGATTTTGCTGGTATTCACTAAATTTTCAGGAATATTGTTCTTTTCCAAAAAAGTAGGCAATTTCTTGTTTGGATATAGGATATAGCTTTGCTGGTCTGGTCTGTATAGCGCACTATTACGCAATGCATCCAGCAAGTCGACAGTTTCCTTGGCCGATAGAATTCCCGAACCCAGAATTGCAACTTGTCCCTCAAGCATTTCATTAAGATATCGAATTGAAATTGAATTGCTTGAGAAAGTTGCCAGGTTGTATGAGTGGTACATTCCATCGGAACGTTTATTGGCCCGAATTGATTGGTCAATGAATTCCTGAACGGTTGTTAGAAAATCAATTAACTCCGCTTTTGCAATAGTGTTTTTGTTATTTGAGAATCCAGCATAAACTGCATTCCTATAGTTCTCCCCTGCAATTCCCAGTTGGTCGGTCAAACTTCTTCGCGAAGCATTGTCGAAACCAGTATTGATGAGTTTTTTATGCTGATTAAAACCTTTACTTACTTCATTAAAAAATAGTTGTATCTCATTGGATACAATGAATTTATCGGATTCCGATGAACGGTAAAGTTTACGCATAAACACCACAAACCTATGCATATTATAAAGCGTAACCATTGATGTGCCATTGCCTACAAGTGCATTGTTGGCATCGTTCCACTCAGGGCGGAGGGTGTTCATCCAAATACCCGCTTCAGGGATAAAGTTGCTTAGTTTTGCCAGAAGCGTTGCCAGTAATTTTTCTGTAAGGGAGACAAGTTTTACGTCACCATTGGAATCGAGGATTAGCTTTGCATCGGCTCCATACGTTTGAACAGAATTCTCGATAGATTTATGCAATGCATTATCGAAGGTTACCGTATTCTTTGGGTTTGCAACAATGTCGTTATAGCGTTTAATTCTGTATGGAACATTTGCGTAGGCAAAAATCTCCTTGTTGAGCCAAGAATTAAGGAATCCCGGGAAATGACTATTGGATAGTTCCATCAACCTTAACAGGTAAATAATCTGGTGGTCGCCCCAATAACCAATGTTCGACCAAGGATTTTCGGGCTCAATCATTTCCCAATCTATTCCGTGTTTTGTTATTCGGTAAGGATTGTAACCATCGACAGTGCTAGCATTAAGGAATTTTGCGATAATTGAGTTGATAAAACCAGGGTATGATATTGATAGTGCTTCCCAGTTCTGGAATATATCGCGCCAATTTCCTTGATAGTAAAGGATTCTGTTTCCTTCTTTATCTTTTACATTGATATTAAAAACATTCCACGGACGGCTTGGGTCGCCGTGTCTGCGACTAAATGTTAATGGCAAATACTCTAGGAATAATCGGTAAAGGTTTGAATCGTTCTTGGACTTAATTAACTCGGTTAATTCCGAATAAAGAATTGATTCAGGCAGATTTTCGAGAAAATCATTGTAAGTATCACCAATTTTAGCGTTGAAATGCTTAATGTGCTTTATAAAATCGCCCTTGTTGATGAAATAATCGTTGTTGTAAATTCCACCCCGCATAACATTAAAAAGCGTGTTGGCGAAGTGGCGTGCAACAGTATTTTCATCAGCAGTATCCTGAATTCCATCGGCTTGTGCAATTATGGATTGTAAGGTTTTTGTTCCCTTGGCAATATCCTGCTCAAGCAATTCATCAATATTCTTGTTGTTTTTTAGAAATAACAGAAGGTTGTTAACCTGCGCAGAATCTTGATTTACATCAGCAGCAAAGTACCATTCTTTAGTATCGTTTGGGCTTAGTAAAATCTGATTTGCCACAAAAAAAGCTCCTCTAACACCCTTGGCTTCAGTTTCGTTTGTAATTGCTTTGCCCTGTCTGAAATTCTCGAGTTGTACAGAACTTAAAAGGAATAGGCTATTGGGTAAGCCGTAATTCCAAACGGTGGTAGTTCTTAGTGCCTCACTAGGCTCTGCCCTGTCGGCCATTATCGATTCCATTCTATATAGGGCAAGGCTCGCCTCCTGAATCAACTCGCTTTTTTTGTAGGCATCTACTAGGGTTGAGAATTTGCTTTGGGTAAATTCGCTAACTCCATAAGGTAGAATATTTTGCAAACCATCAATGAAATAGAGTCCTAGAGATTGATTTGAATTATTGGTTAACCAACTCTTCTTAATCCAACCAAATCTATCGGAATTCATCCAGCTATAGCAGAAAGTGAGTTCCAAATCGAGATTCTGCTCCTGAAAAATGATTTTGTTACCAATTACGCTTTTAAGTATTTTTCGCTGGATGGAATAAATTCCCTGATATCGATTTGAGAAAGGTTCCCATAGATAAACTTTCCCGTTTTTTGATACTTGTATGATTGTTTTACTACCAGCAACTTCCGACGATTCGTGAATTTTATCGTCGGTATAGTATGGAAATAGGGCATTGTCGGAGTTGATACGACCTGCAGTTAACCCACCGCTGCTCGATATGTACATCCAATGGTTGGAATCGCTAGCAATGCTTATAAAGAATGGCAACATCGAATCATACCCATCTATCTCGTAGAATTTCTCATCGCCAATGTGGGTGAATCTTCCCGTTACAGCGTTTTGATTGCTATTTACCTTGTTATTGCCAATGTATAGATTATCCATTTTTACAATGAAATGTTATTATTGTTCTGCTTGCTCTTTTTCCCTGATAGCGGCTAAATCCTTCTTCATCATCTCGGTTGTTTTTGAATCAATCTTATAGAATATCATAAAGATTGCACACGACATATAAAGAATTCCAGGAATTACCGAAACTAGCAATTTTATGCCAGTAATGGCAGTATCGGTTTGAACAGTGTTAGGAACGAATTGTGATATTGCCAAAATCCAGCCAGCCAATGCAGCGCCAATACCCCAACCAGCCTTTTGGGCAAATACTGCCGCCGAAAAGTATAGACCTGTTGCACGTCGGCCAGTTTTCCATTCGCCGTAATCGGCTGAGTCGGCAATCATAGTCCATAGCAACGGAACTGCTGGAGCATAGGCCATTTTGGCCAAAACGTTGAAAATGTATATACTCTCAAGATTGTTTACGCCGGGTATATAAATTAATGCAAAGAATACACCCGATATAAGTGAACTACCTATGAATACATTACGGTTGCCAAATCGTTTTGCCAATGGTTTTGATAATGGTAGCGCTACAATTAGGGCTATAGTTCCAACTACATTGAAAAGTTGAACCTTGTTCTCATCGCCAATGTAGTATTTAAAGTAGTAGGCCACAGCAGCGTTCTGAATTGCAAACATTATAAACGATATAATACCCACAATGGCCAAAATAACCCAAGCTTGGTTTTTAATTAATCCCTTAAAATCGTCTTTCAAAGAGTTTTTTTGCTCTTTCGAAGGTCTTACCCGCTCCTTGGTAGCCTTAAAGGTTATAAAGAAGAATATCAAACTTAAAATTGCAAATAGCGTAATGGTATGCTGAAATCCTTGCGCTTTATCGCCATGGCCAAATTTTTCGGCAAGGGTTAGGGCAAGCCCTGTAACTACAAATTGACCCACAAATCCTGCAATGAACCGGTAGGTATTAAGCCCAGCACGCTCGTATGTGTCCGATGACATTACTGCACCAAGAGCCGAATATGGTAGATTTATTGCAGCATACGCTGTCATTAACAAAACGTAGGTAGACCCTGCATATATTATTTTGCCAACTTCGCCAAAATTAGGCGTTGTAAAAGTAAGGATTGACAGTAGTGCGTATGGAATAGCCCCAAACAGAATGTATGGGCGGAACTTTCCCCAGCGCGTATTGGTTCTGTCGGAAACCAACCCAATTACAGGGTCGATAGCCATATCCCAGAAACGGGCAATAAGCATAATGGTTCCTGCGGCAGCGGCAGAAATACCGTAAACATCGGTATAGAAAAACATAAGCCAAAAACCCACCATATCCCACACAAAGTGCGATGCGGTATCACCTAGGCTATAGCCTACTTTCTCCTTAAATGATAGTTTTTGAAGTGTATTCATAATATTTTATTTAAATGCAATTTAGTGTAACGGTTTAATTTTTAACAACTCGTTTAGCTTGAACTCCAAATTTATTCTCAACTTTTATAATGTAAA
>CAZTVB010000007.1:0-12641 GCA_964616315.1 uncultured Rikenellaceae bacterium | reverse complement strand
ATGTAAACTCCTGCATTGTATGAACTCATATCGATAGTATCTTCTGCAAGTACAATGCCTTCAAAAACTTTAATCCCTAATAAGTTAAAAATTGTAATACTATTTCGTTCATCGGGTAATCCTAAGTAAAGGTAACTATTTACAGGGTTTGGATATAGCTTGATGTTGCCAATGGTTGTATTATCAATACCTGAAGTTCCAGCTTCTTGGGTAATCGTTAGGGTTTGTGTTGCTACATTTGTTCCAGAAACGTTAACATTTGCAGTTCTGGTTAATGTTGTTTCGTTCCTTGCTGCGGTTACTGTTATAGTAGCATTACCATAGCCAGAGTTGCTGCTTACTGTTAACCAAGTTTGGTTGGATTCAACAGTCCAATTGGTATTAGAAGTAATACCAAACGTTTGTGTGCTATTTGCAGCTGCGGCAACATTTAATGTGTTTGTTGAAACTGTTAACATTGCTGTTTCTGAACAGTTGCTACCTACAACGTAGGTGAATTGTTTTGTAACTGACATTCCTCCAGAGTATGCAAACTTACATGCTAAGGTTAGTGTTGCACCTAGGGTTTGTCCTGTTAGTGTGGCAGTAAATATTTTTCCGCTAGTATTAGTAAGGGATGATTCGGTAAACCCAGATGTGTAATTCCACAGGTACGCCACAACACCAGTTTTATCGTCGAGTAGTTCAAACGTAACGGTAACATCGGTACCAGCGGTTGCAAAAGAGTAATTGTAACCTGCATTAAATGTTCCTTGCGATGCTTCTGAGGAAGTTTCACTGCAATCGGTATTAACACTTTCCGATGTAGTTGCCGATAGCGTAATTGAGCTATTGGTTGCCACGTTCCCAGCCGCGTCGGAAGCCGAAACGGTAAACAAGTAGTTTGTTCCAGCGCTAAGGCCTGTAACGTTAACGCTCTTTTGAATATTCGATGCGGCTGTTACTGTCTGGCTATTTGTTCCGTATGCAATGCCGTAGGAAACAACTCCCGAATTATCAGTGGCTTTTAACAACAGTTCAATGCTAGAGGCTGTTACAGCGCCAATGGATGCCGTAAAGTTTGTAGGAATTTGCGTATCGGTTGATGTGCCACCGCAATTATTCCCAACAACGTAATTTAAACTTTTCGTAACGGACATACCTCCAGAGAAAGCGAATTTGCAGGCAATATTTATGGTTGAGCCAATTTCGAGTCCCGACAGTGTTGCAGAAAACTTTTTGCCTTCGGTATTAGTCATCGCCGATTCAGTAAAGCCTGATGTATAGTTCCATAGGTATGCTACAACTCCAATTTTGTCGTCGAGCAGTTCAAATGTTATGGTAACATTTGTTCCAACAGTCTCAAATGTTGCTTTATAACCATTAGTAAACGAGCCCTGCGAAGCTTCGGTTGATGTTTCGGAGCACGATAGCACGGGCGAAATAGTTACATTCACGGTTTGCGATGTGCCAATTGCACCACCGTCATCTATAGCTTTTGCAGTAAGGGCATAACTACCTGCTTCGGCAGTCCAAGTAATGCTGTACGGCGCAGAATCGTCGCTAGATATCAATATATTATTTTGATAAAAGTCCACCCGCTGAATAGTTCCGTCGAAATCGCTAGCGGTGGCAGAAATTGTAATGGTTTTTCCCTCGGAGTAGGTTGAGTTATTAGTAGGAGATGTTAGCGAAATGGTTGGAGCCATATTTTCGGAACTGCTAATAATTACCATTACTTCATCATCGTCGGAACGGGAATCGGTGTTTGTTACTGTAAGTTTAACTAGGTATATACCTTCAACCAATTCACTAATGGTTGGCTTATCGGTATCTGTGCTAGAAAACTGTATAACCGAAGGTCCATAGATTTGAGTCCATTCGTAAGATAGAGCTTTCCCCTCGGATTCGGTACTTGCGGAGCCATCGAGTGTGGTGGATGTAAGCGGCAAAATAACCTTCACGTTGCTACCTGCATTTGCAGTGGGTACGCTGAATGGTAAATCGCCTGTACGCGTAAACGTCATCCTACCCAAGTTAAATTCTCCGTATGAGAATGCTACCCGTAATACATGCTCACCTGCGGTTAGCGGAATATCGTTAACAGTTTTTGTTGCCCAAACATCCCAGCGGGTTGCTGAGGTAGATTGAACAGAGATATCGTTTGAAATGACTTTTTCGTCCAGTTCCAGACGGAATGGACCACCACCATTTACATTGCCCGAGGCGTAACGGAAATTAAAAGAGTACAAACCTTGTTGAGCAACATTTACTGTGTATTCCAGCCACTCACCGGAGGCAATCCATCCTACAGTAGCACCTTCGGTTACATCGTTACCAGCATCAACATACTCATCCATTCTAAAGTCGCCTGAGCTGGACTGTGTTGCATCTAGGTAGGTTATATTTTGGCCAACTCCGCCCTCAAAGTAATCATATTTGCCCGCTTCAATTGTGCCAGGAATAGACCAAGCAGACCCCTCATAGGGTAATTGATTTCCTACCTGAACCTCAACGCTATTGGTTACATTGAATTTATTATCATCATATACCTTGGCATAAAAATTATGTAAGCCCATCGTTAAGTTAGTTGCATCAATGCTATATGGCGATTCAGATACAATACCTAACGAGTTTGTTCCGTCCATAAATTCAACTTTGGTAGGATTTCCCTCCGTAACGGTTAGGCTTAGCTTAACGCTTCCGCCAACATATGCCTGATTGAACGAAGAGGTTAGCACTCCGCTTACTTTGCAATCCTTACTGGTGACCATTTTGCGAGCGGGTACTTCCAATTGATATCCTGTCGAGAATGTTACTGTTATTGTTGAGTTGCTATAGTTTTGAGTAACATAGGTTATTTCTCCATTTAGTTTGAATGCTGCGGCAATTGGGTAATTGGCGGTTATGCTCGCATCAACTCTGCCCAGAGCATTCATGGCATGTAGCCAGTGATAGGTTTGTGCATCGGAAATACCAAACTTTATTGACCGGTTTGGATACGAATTATACAGTTCAATTGCTTTGGCAGGATCGGTAAAGGCAAGGTACTCCCACATAACATCGTGCCAAAGGTTGGGGTTGACTTGGTTGCTCATTATGCCAGTATTTGCTTTTATTTCATTCCAGAGGCTAGCAGCATAAATAGTATCTTGTCCAAGATATAAAGATCCTCCATGAATTGGATACATCTCTATTCCGTACGATGCAGCAATGTCGGCAGTCCAAAAAGTACCATTATCGATACTGTTTCCCCAAACACGCGACACTAAGCTGTACTGCTGGGTTGGAGGGAAATTCCGATTGTGTGTGTCCATCCAGTACTCCTCAATGGCGGTTTGTTCGGTGGTGTAAAGGTAGATTCCTAAATCGCGAATAGCTTTATTGCCAGATATTTCGCCCCAGTGTATTAGCGATGAGTTAAACTGCATGCTCTCCGAGGTGGATTCCTGATTATTTCCTTGTGGAAAGGTTGCAAATCCATCGGCCCAGCAATGCCCTGCATATGGGCTGAAATTTCGGAGATAGGGGAACATTGAGTCGTTCCTATTATTGCTGGCGGCATCGCGAACCAGCATATTTACCATATCACCCCACTTGGCAGCCCAGCCTGGCTCATACTGCTCAAGAAACGCTGCAGCATGTATAAAGTATCCCCAGTGGAAGTGGTGGTCATTTAAACTTCCATCCTGACCATATCCTCCGGGGTAGCCAATTAAGGTTGACCATGTTGAGTTGTAGTAGAAAAGGAAGGCAACCTCGCCGCTCTCGGCTTTTAGCCAATTCTCGAGTCGCTCTTTTATGGTTGTAAGCATTTTGTTGCGGGCAGCGGTATTCCCCATTTCATCAGCAATACGTGCTGTTTGAATTAGGCGGTTCATTACCTGACCCTCGTTGTACGAGTCGGTCCAAGAGTTTAGTCCATCATTTTGAATGGCGGCAATTTTTTGGGTTAGCGTTGTTGGAGCAAAACCCATACTATAGTTATCAACGTATGGCAAAGTGGGAAGAATCCCGTAAAATTTATTTTCGACACTAAAACTATTACCCTCCAAGGTTTTTATTTCCCCTCGAATACTAGCATAACTATATTTGTTTGGAGTAGGAGAATTGGAGGCCAAGTGAACCCATTGGTGAGGTAATAGGCCAATTAGCGTAGATGTTTCACTGCCCTCTTTTACCTCTGTTGCTACATTGAAATCGGTACGTAGAACCGATGTACTTTCGTTATAAGTATAATTTGCGGTTGTACTAGTTGGGAAAACATAAGCATACTTCTTATACTCGTTAGCCACAGCGGTAACATTTGTTGCGGTTAGAGGAATAAAGGCCAACGACCAGTAGTTTTTCCCATTTAAAGTTGAAGTATATACTCCTGCATTTTGGGTCCAGGTACTCCCCGTTGGTGCGTAAATGGCAAAGTCGGCACCATTCTTAGCATTTGTAATAACAAGCATTTCGTTGGAAACAGTAACTGTTCCGGATGTTACTGTTACCTGCGCAACATCGCTCTGACTTTTAGTAAAGTACAAAAAAGGCATCGCAATTCCTGCAGTAGCCTCAAAATTGTGAGAGCCGTCGTTCCAGTTCATGGTAACAGTCCAATCGGAAAAGTCCGATACGGTTGCTTTTGTTGTGGCCATGCCTGAAACGCCTACAGTTATTGGTAGTAAATCGTCGATAACGCCGCTTGGAATGTAACTAACAACCAACCCGGCATTTATAGTTTTTAGCGTAAATGGATATGTGAATAGGTTCGATGCGTGGTTTTCTTTAACCACTGCCGTCCACCAATCGTTGGTAGGAACTGGCTTGCCCAGAGCATTACCGCTTAGCTGGGGTGAACCAGATGGGTAGGTATTTCGGCCAGCAGCATCAACGCCTGGAAAAGTAGTGGTGTAGCCACCGTTTCCCACAGTAACAAATTGTGCAGAGGATGTTAGTACAAGCGAAATGTTCAGTAAGAGTGCTGTAACGATAAGTTTGCTTTGCTTTTTCATTAGCTGTGAAATGAGATGGTTACTTTAAGAATGGAAAAAGTCCGCAGAATATTATTCTGCGGACTTTTCTTGGTTTAAAGTTTTACAATTTTACGAGTTGAGATAGTTCCGTTTTCCATACGGAAAGTAACAATGTAATTTCCTGTTTGTAGATTGTTTAGATTGATTGAATCCTCAGTTCCGTTTATCTTAACAGTTTTTACTAATTGTCCTAGTAAATTATGAATTTCAACAGTGCTAATTTTAGAATTAGCTGAAATATTTAGTGAGTTTATTACAGGGTTCGGATAACAATTAACACTTGCGCTGGACGATACGTTTGGTACTGCGTTGTTGGTGTCGTTGTATAGGTAAACGTTGTCGATATAGATAATCTTACCACCTGAGCCCACTAGTTTAAACTGATACAAATCCGACATCGATACGCCAGTGAACGACGATAATGGAATATCGAAACTGTTCCAAGTTTCCAATGTTAGCGGGGTAAGCGCTACTAGTAGTTCTTTTCCAGGACTAATTGGGCTTACCTGTAACGAAGTTTCATTAGGTGTCCAAATATCAATATGTAACTTATTCATTGTAGATGCATCTACTGTTGAAAACTCAAAGCCTTGATAGTTAAAGTTCTCCAATTTTATAGAGGCATTCCCTGAAATATCGAAAGTTGAGAATATTGTACTTTGTCCCCAGTTAGGGTTGTAGTTTGCATTCGACACGTTAGTGTAGGTATCGCTATAGATAGATATTACTGTTGATGCGTTTGCTGTTGGAACTGGAGCTGCTACTGATGGTGATGCAGGAGCAGCCACGGTTGATGCCGTAACTATTAGAGGGCTGTTGGCGGATTGGTTGCCTGTTATATCTTTTGCAACTATCGAAAAAGTATATTCGGTTGATGGTGTCAATCCTGTTACTTTGTAGGATTTTTCAGTCCCCGAAGTACCAGTTGTGCTTAATGTTGTTGTGCTGTAAGAAATTTCGTAGGTTACTGCACCCGAATTATCGGTAGCGTTAAGCAGTAATTCTATGCTACTGTAAGTTTTTGAACCAGCAGATGCTGTAAAAGCTGTTGGTGCTTCGGTATCAACGTCGGTACTATTGTTATAGAAGTACATGTTGTCCAGATAGATAACTTTTCCGCCAGAGCCAACAATCTTAAACTGGAATACGTCCTCAATCGATAGCGATTGGTCAGTGAAACTTGTGAGAGGAATATCATAGCTATTCCAATTGTTTATATTCAAAGGGGTAAGGCTAACGTACTTCTCGCCAGTAGTTTGGCTAATTAGGTAGAAATTTATGGAGGTTTCGTTGGGAGTCCATACATCAACGTGAAGGTAGTTCATGGCAACTGCATTTACATCGTTACCAAATTCAGTTCCTTGGTAGTTGAGGTTTTCGTATTTCAAAGTATTATTATCCTGAATTTGTATTGTAGATACACTAGTGCTTTGTCCCCAATTTGGGTTAAAGTTAGTCCCAGCAACGCTAGTAAACGCATCGCTGAAAATAGATATGACCTTTCCTGCAGAGTAGGCTGGAGGCGTTGGTGCCGCCTCTGAAGGCTCTGCTAGTGCGCTGGTTGTTGCAATAACAACAATAGGGCTGTTTGTAGCAGTATTTCCTGCTAAATCTTTGGCTGTAATGGAGAATGAATAATTGGTAGATGCTGTTAATCCGCTTACAATGTATGATTTTTGAACACCCGATTCTCCTCCAGTCGATAAATTTGTTGAGCCATATGAAATTTCATATGTAATGGCTCCCGAATTATCGGTGGCATTTAGCAGAAGTTCAACACTGTTTGCGCTAATTGTGCCTAATGTGGCTATAAATGCAGTTGGAATTTCTGTATCGGGAGTGCAGCTATTCCCAACAGTATAAGTGAAATCTTTAGTTATGGCTAATCCGCCTGCGAAAGCAAACTTACATGCAAACGTTTTTGCAACACCAATAGTTTGCCCAGTAAGAGTGTAACTGAATATTTGACCCGATGTGTTGGACATTGCATGCTCCATAAACCCAGATGTTTTATCGAATAAATAAGCAACTAGTCCTGCTTTGGTGTCGAGTAATTCAAATGTAACGGTAACATCGGTTCCAGAAGTTGTAAATGAATAGTTATAACCTGAACTAAAAGAGCCTTCCGCTGCCTCGGTTGTACTACCAGCACATTCAGTATTTGTATTTGCAGCTGTTGTAGCATTTACTGTAATGGGGTTATTGCTTGCTGTATTGCCAGCCGCATCTTTAGCCAAAATAGAGAATGTGTATGCCGTTTCTGCAGTTAAACCTGTTACTTTATAGGATTTTTCAACATCAGAACTTCCCGACGTAGTAAGCGTTGTTGAACCGTAGGTTATTTCATAGATTACTGCTCCCGAATTATCGGTGGCATTAAGTAGTAGTTCTACACTATTAAAGGTTACATTACCTTTACTTGCTGTAAAGTTGGAGGGCGATTCAGTATCGGTAGTGCCACCACCACAGCTGTTTCCAACTGTATAGGTAAAATCTTTGGTAACAGCCATTCCTCCAGCATAGGCAAATTTGCAAGCTACAGTTATGGTTGAGCCTAGTGTTTGCCCTGTGAGCGTATAGCTGAATTGCTGACTTGTAGTGTTGGTCATTCCTAGTTCTGCAAAACCTGATGTTCTGTTCCACAGATAGGCTACAAGGCCTGTTTTTGTGTCGAGTAGTTCAAAGGTTACTGTTACATCGGTTCCTACAGTGGTAAATGTGTAACTGTAACCGTTTGTAAAATTGTCGCCTTGTGTTGATTCTGTGGCAGAGCCTGAACATTCGGTGTTTTCGGCAATAGCCAAATTCCCGAAAGCCAACATTCCGACAATTAAAAAGAATAATAGTCTGGTAAATCTTTTCATGGTGTTAGGTTTTAGTTAGGTTTAGGAGTAATTGTTATTTTTGATATACTCGTACGTAATCAATTACCATTTCCTGAGGAAAGGCCGTTGAATCAACTCCCATAACTCCGCCCCACGCACCACCAACAGCAACATTTAGAATTAGGTAGAATGGTTTGTCGAATGGCCACTCCTCAAAGGTTTTGTGCTCGTTGGGAAATGAGAAGTATTTTGTGCTATCGCAATAAATGTCAATTTGTTCTGGAGTCCATTCTACAGAGTAATTGTGAAATTCTTTATTGGTTCCCGGCATATAAATGCCTTTAGTTTTCTGAGTTCCAATTTTGAAGTAGTATTTCTGGCAATGAGTTGATGCGAAAACAGAATCGGGCATATATCCTACCAACTCCATAATGTCGATTTCGCCACTTGCAGGCCAAATTCCGTAAGCATTATCGGAAGAAAGCATCCATATTGCAGGCCAAATACCTCTAGAATTAGGAAGTTTGGCTCTCACTTCTACTTTTCCATAAAGCCAATCGCCTTTGCCTTTAGTAATAAGCCTTGCCGATGAATAGTCTTTTCCATTTGTAGGTTCTTTGATAGCTTTGATGTGTAAAAAACCATCTTTTACTTCTGCGTTTTCAATTCTATTTGCGGTATACCACTGTAGTTCGTCGTTGCCCCAACCCCAAGAATTTCCTGCAGTATCGTAACTCCACTTGGTGCTGTCAACCAGTCCATCTAAATCAAACTCATCGTTCCAAACTAATTTATAGTCCGATTTACCATTGTTGCCATTTGAGCACGCTAAAAGAGCGAAAACAAAGAGGGCAGGTATTATTCTAATTAATTTCATGTTCGTATAGTTCGTTTAATATTTTGATTTACTAATATTTACTTTAATTCAAACTGAGTTTTTAGTCCTGAATTTGAATCAGTTCCTACCCAAACCGTGAATAGACCGGGTTCAATTATTTTATTGTTCCAGTCTATGTAGTATGCCAAATCGTTTGCGCTTAGATTGAACGACACATTTACTGTTTCGCCCAGTTTGATTTTTACTTTTTGGAATGCTTTCAGTTCTTTTACTGGACGGGTAATGCTCCCAACAACATCGTGAACATAGAGTTGGACTGTTTCGTAACCTTCAAAATTTCCGGTGTTACTTATAGTTGCTGAGATTTTAATTGATTCCTCCTTTGAAATTGATGTTGAGGAAAGTTGGAGATTTGAATACTCAAAGGTGGTGTATGATAATCCAAAACCAAATGGGAAAAGAGGTTCAAATCCATCGTCTAAATGATGACTCTCGTTGCCAAGTGATGTTTGTGGTGCGCGAACTGCAATTTTCTCAATGGGAGTCCAACTGTTATAGTTTGCGGGACGGCCTGTATTCTTTTTGGCATAGTAAATTGGGCATTGACCGCCAGAAACAGGGATTGATATTGGTAATTTACCAGAGAAATTTGCCTTGCCAAATACTATATCTGCAATTGCAGGGCCTCCCATTGTTCCAGGATGCCACGCGTAGATTATAGCATCACAGAAAGGCAATATATTCTTAATAGAAAGCGGTCTACCCGCCATAATAACAGTGATAATTGGCTTTCCAGTTTTGTGTAACTCTTCAATCAACTCAGTTTGAACTCCAGGTAGGTTGATATTTGCACGTCCGTGAGCCTCACCTGAAAGGATAGATTCTTCGCCCACGAAAACTAGAACTGCATCGGCTTTGCTTGCTATTGATTTTGCCTGTGCAAATCTACCTTTATTGTTATCGCGGCTATGGGTAAGAGTTTGTGCAAATAGAACTTTATTCTCTCCTAACATCGATTTAATAGCATTTAATGGAGTAATGGTTGTATTTGTATCACAGTCGAACACCCATGTCCCCAGTTGCTCATACCTATCATTAGCCATAGGGCCAACAATGGCAACCTTGCCAATTTGAGGATTTAATGGAAGCGTATTTTTATCATTCTTAAGTAGTACCAAACTTTCCAGAGCCAGTTCTTTAGCAATAATTAGGGCTGAATCGTTGCTGAATGTTGATTTTGCTGTATCCACATAAGGATTATCGAATAATCCAAGTTGAAATTTTACTCTGAGGATATTGCGGACAGCATTATCAATAACATCGATTGATATTTTTCCCTGATTTACAAGAGTTGCAAGGTTCTCAATATATGTGTCGCTCGACATCTCCATGTCAACACCAGCATTGGCAGCGATTAATGCGCAGTGGCTTTCATCGTTGGCAAAACCGTGGTTAATCATTTCAGGAATAGATGTCCAATCGCTAACCACAAACCCTTTAAATCCCCACTCTGTGCGGAGCAAATCGGTTTGAAGTTTTTTATTACCGCTGCTTGGAATACCATTAATCTCATTAAACGAGGCCATAAATGTGGCTACGCCAGCATCGGTTGTGGCTTCAAATGGCGGTAAATAAACGTTGCGCAGTTCTTGGTCGGATGTAATTACTGTGTTGTATTCGCGTCCCGCCTCAGCAGCACCATAAGCGGCAAAGTGTTTTGCGCAGGCTGCAATTCTATCGTTAGCCGTTAAATCGTTCCCTTGATATCCTTTAACAGCAGCTACACCTAGAATACTTGTAAGTAATGGATCTTCGCCATAACCTTCGGCAACTCTTCCCCAACGGGGATCGCGGGCAACATCAATCATTGGCGAAAAAGTCCAGGTAACCCCATTTGCGCGAGCTTCAATAGCCGCTATGTGCGATGATTTCTCAACTAAAGTTGGATTCCATGAGGCCGCCTGACCCAGTGGAATAGGAAAAATGGTTTTGAATCCATGAATAACATCACGCCCAATAATTAATGGAATTCCATGCTTACTTTCTTCAACTGCAACTCGTTGTAACTCGTTAACTGCACTAGGAGTGACCTCATTCAGCAAAGAACCTAGTTTTCCCGAACGAATCATCTCCTTTAACTTCTCCGGATCGCTGCTGTAGAAACTCGATATTTGAGTAATTTGGCCCAATTTTTCCTCAATGGAAAGTTTTGAGAGCACGGAATCAATTTTATACTCTAACGATGAGGTATTGCTTTTTTCAACCCCAGATTTACAGGATACAACAAACGCAATTCCTATAAGTATTGATATGTATCTATTCATTGAACCAAATGTTTGAATTAAAGGACAAAACAGTAACCTAACTGTTAAAAAAACAGCATTATTTTATCACGTTACTTTTTTTGAAAAAACTAGATAAACTTAAATCTTAACAATTTTGAAAGTTCCAGTTCTATTAGCGTTTAACACCTTAAGGAAGTAAATACCAGCATTGAGTTTGCTTAAGTTTACAGTACCACTTGAGTTTTGGTAATTGGTTGTAGGGATTACTTGTCGTCCTTGAATGTCGTATACTGAGACCTGAAATGCTCCGCTTGTATTGTCATTGATTTGAATATCAATGTAATCAGAGGTTGGATTTGGGTATAGTTTTGTGTTAAAATTATTTAGGCTGTTTTCAGAAACACCAACATTATAGCCTAGGTCGTAAACACGAACATAGTCAATTTCGAAAGTTTGAGGAAATATAGTATTATCAACACCTTGAGCACCACCCCAATTACCTCCAACTGCAAAGTTTAAAAGGATAAAGAAGTTTTGGTCGAATGGCCAGTATTGCCAATCGCGTCCTAAGCGTTTGTATGAACCGTAAAGGTATGTGTCAACATAGTAACGTATAGTATCGTAAGTCCATTCAACTGCATATGTGTGAAAATTGTCTTCAACGCCATAGTAGGTTATTTTGTTTGTTACGCTATTACCTGCATAGTTCTTGTTGGTGTGAACAGACCCATGTACAACGCTAGGAAGATACCCCACATACTCCATGATGTCAATTTCTCCATTATCGGGCCAATATTTTGTGCCATAAACAACATACTCAGGAAGCATCCAGAATGCAGGCCATGTACCACGACCCTTAGGTAGTTTTGCACTCATCTCTATTCTACCATAACCAAAGAACTTTTTGTGCTTAGTATTGATTCTGGCTGAGGTATAATTATACCCGCTGTAACTTTCGTAACGAGCAGTAATAATAAGTTTCCCATTTTCTATCTTGATATTCTCTGGTCGAGAGGTGTAATACTCCAACTCATTATTTCCCCATCCAGAAGAACCATTCCCAATGTCGTAGTTCCAATAATCGGTATTCAGAGTTTCCCCGTCAAACTCATCGGACCAAATAAGTTGATGTTGTCCCTTAACGGAAATGCTAATGGTAAATAAAAAGGGTAATATGTAGACTAATTTCATCATTATGGCAGGGTTGTGCTAGGTAATAAAGTTTATACGTTGTTAAACTCAATTTTGCTGTATTTTTTCCTAAAAAGAGGTTGCATCAACTACATTTTAATGTTGAGTGCAGGATGCAACCTCCTTTAAATCAATTAACTTATTGTAAACACTATTGAAGAATTAGATCATCAAAATAGAATAAGCCATCGCCTTTGTTAGCACCTTCGTCGCCAAACTGAACTACAATTTTATCGTAATTAGTTACAGTTGGAACAGATGCGCCTACCAAATTAGTAGCATTACTGTAATTAAATTCTAGTTCAATCCATTGTCCTTTAGATAAACCTTCATGTTTGATCTCTGCTTGAGTTTCCCAACCTTGGGTCGTATTTTGAAGTTTCATTGATACAGTTGGAACTGTTGCTGCGTCATCGATATACACCTTCATTTTAAATATGTTGCGTGTTGAAAGGTTCATTCTGTAAGATAGAACAAACTGAAGATTTGCATAGTCAGAAGT
>CAZTVB010000006.1:17201-20855 GCA_964616315.1 uncultured Rikenellaceae bacterium | reverse complement strand
ATTATCACCAGCACAAACCGAAACTCTTGGGTAATTTTCCTTTGTAACCAATGTGTCGTTGACCTTAACAATAAGCAACTTGTAGCTGAACTTTTTAATTTTCAGAAGTTCCTCTACTGTTATGGTTTTTTCTGATGTTTCAACAAAATCGGGGTTATTATTTAAAATTATCTCCATTAAGTTATCCTCAGTTTTGCCACAAATTTATACTAAAAACGCTTAAAATTTACGGTTTAACTTTAATGTTTGTTACTTTATTTAGCAGGATGCTTAAAACCACATTGGCCTCCATTGCTGCGCAAATGTTAACCCTTGGCGCAATTGGGGGTAGGTTATCCGTAACTTCAGAAAGGCCATCACCACAGATATAGAGGTTTCCGTATTGCTTTACCCTCATATCGTTGGAGTTTCCCCAGCCTGCCATTCCATTTCCAACTACTAGGGGAATTTCTGGTTTCTCCGTTTGAAATTTTTCAATGATAATCTGCTTCATTTCTGCATTGTCGAAAGCTTCCACCATCACATCAACATTTTGGAAAAACCTGATAATGTTGCTTAAATCTAATTTCACATCGTACGTTTCCAGAACTAATTCAGGGTTGATACTTAGCAAATTTGCCCTGAGCGCATCAACCTTTTTGAAACCCACTTGGTGCTTAAAGTAGAACTGGCGGTTTAGGTTACTTTCGGCAACAACATCAAAATCGACAATAATGAGTTTTCCAATGCCAACGCGGGTAAGTGACATTGCTACATTGCTGCCCAAACCTCCGGCTCCAGCAATTCCAACTGTGTGGTTTCTAAGAATCGATTTTATTTGCTGATACTCAAGCATTGTCAATACACCATTTTCAAATTTTCAAATCATCAAATTACCTCATTCAGAATATTTCTTAAAGTATAAATCAAGTAAATGCTGAGCGGCAATGAATGAGCTAACCTTGTTGGCAGTTACATCGTGCTCAGTTTTTTTTAGGTGCAAATGTATGTCCTTGTTATGGTAAAAGTGATTTTTCAGTGCCTCGTTAATCGATTCGTACATCCAGTATTTGGCCTGTTGACTGCGCCTGCTTGCGAAGTAACCATTATTACTTGTAAAATCGACGTACGATTTTATTGTGTCCCAAATTTCCTTTAGTCCGGTTTTTTCGAGCGATGAACAAATAACCGCATCGGTTGTCCAACCCGAATCGGTTGGGGGGAAAAGGTGCAATGCATTTTTATACTCGGCCTGGGCAAGTTTTGCCTTTTGAACATTTGCTCCATCGGCCTTGGTGATTGCAATTAAATCGGCCATTTCCATAATTCCACGCTTTATGCCTTGTAACTCGTCGCCAGCACCAGCAAGCATTAGTAGGAGGAAAAAATCGACCATAGAGTGAACGGCAGTTTCACTTTGACCAACACCCACGGTTTCAATAAAGATAGTATCGAATCCTGCTGCTTCGCATAGGATAATTGTTTCGCGAGTTTTGCGTGCAACACCGCCCAGCGAGCCCGCCGATGGCGAAGGACGAATAAATGCATTAGGGTCGGCGCTCAAATCCTCCATTCGGGTTTTGTCCCCAAGAATACTTCCCTTGCTGCGTTCGCTACTTGGGTCAATGGCTAGTACAGCAAGTTTATGCCCTTGCGATGTAATTGTTGTTCCCAGAGACTCTATGAAAGTACTTTTGCCAACACCGGGTACGCCAGTTATTCCAATTCGTATAGAGTTCCCTGAGTATGGTAGACAGCGCTCAATTAGTTGCTGACCCAACTCGTGATGATGCGGTAGCGAACTTTCAATCAGCGTTATTGCCTGGCTGAGTATGGTAATATTCTTATTTAAAATACCATCCATATACTCATCAACAGTCAGGAGTTTGCGTTTTCGTTCCTTAAAACGTCTTATAGCATCTTCGTTAACTGAGGGTGGTTGCTCAATTCCCGGGTTAACAATAAGGGCACTTTTATTCTCTTTCTCTTTCATCAAACTAAACTTTTCCTTTGCGAATTTATTTAATGGCTAATTACAAACCTAATTTAAACGGATATTGTTTAGCATAGCTTTTCAACAAAGATGTTATCATAACAAAAAAAGGACGACCGAAAGTCGTCCTTGGAATTATTATCAAATTCCTGTTACTGCTGTTTTTTTGTAACAGTTCCACTTAAACGAAGAATTATCGTTGATTTTTTAGGATCGTTTGTAATAACGGTTATAGATTTTCCTTGCTGTCCGGAGTATCCATTAGTTCTAAAAACGGCCTTGATGGTGGTTGACTCGCCCACTTTTAAAAGGTTTTTTTCTGGCTCAACAGTTGTACATCCACAGCTAGCTTTAACTTTACGGATTATTAAATCGCTCTTGCCGGAATTTTTAATTACAAAGTCGAATTGAACAGGTTCGCCTTCCACAATATTACCATACTCATAGCTAGTAGTGTTAAATTCTGCAACGGGAGCGTTTTCATAATCTTTTTGGGTGAAGTTTGAGTAATCCTCTTCAATGCTGGCAGTTATGGTAATCGGGTTGTTCATTATTGGTTCGTCATTCAATGTGAGTGCGAATCGGTCTACCACAAAACCCCAATCGTTACGGGCTTTAGCATCGTAATTAAGTATAATGCTTCCAAACTCATTAGGCTTAACTGTTTGTGGAGTAATTGTCACCTTCATGTAATTAAACGCTTGGGTATTGGCTGCAACTTTTATTGGGGCTGAGCCTTTGTTTATAAACTTAAGGGTATCGGTTACAAATTTATTTAAGAATAATCTGCCCAATGCAAAGTGGTTTTTCTCAAATCTTAAATCTCCAATTGGAATTCTATACATTTCATCAATTGTTTTAACATGTGGCAAAACCTCTCCGGAAATTTGAAGTACCACAACATTCACATCGGCGTTAGAGTAAACAGAGATTGTTTTTGAGAAAGGACCAGGCCTACCTTTGGGGTCATATCCCACCCTTATTTTTCCGCTTTTCCCAGGAGCTATAGGCTCTTTAGGCCATTCAGGAGTTGTACATCCACACGAAGTTGAAACTCTTTGGATAATTAAAGGCGTTGCTCCAGTATTTTTAAAATCAAAGTCGTAATAGGCAGTTTCATCATCTTCTTTGATTGTTCCGTAGTTATACTTGTCTGTGCTAAAACTGATTTTTGCATTGTTTTGTTGTGCAAATAGCCCTGATACAGCCATAAGCAACAAGAGGAAAATTAAAAACTTTTTCATTGTATAAGTATTTAATAGTAGTGAATTTGGATAACTTGAACGAATTCAAAAGTATAAAAGTTTAATCATAACACCAATTATTTTGGAATCAACTACTCTTCCCCAAAAAACAATCTTAAATTTGCTTTATTAAAGGCGAATATCTGACAGTCTTATAGTGATATAAAATTTATGGATAATTTAAGAGAAAAAATTCTGAGTCTAGTTCAAAAGCATAATTCTAGAATTATTGAATATCGTAGAGATATACACAGGAATCCAGAGCTGTCGTTCAAAGAGGAGTTAACATCAAAATATACTCAATCCATTCTGGCCAATGAAGGCATAAGAATAATTTCAATTAATAAACAGCATAGTTTTATTGCTATAATCGATGGGCATGCTGAGGGAAAAACTATTGGCATAAGGGCCGAGTTGGATGCTTTGCCAATACAAGAG